>JAIEMR010000071.1 GCA_019751935.1 Alphaproteobacteria bacterium | reverse complement strand
AGATTAGGATTTCAATATTAGAAAGTAGATCCCTATAAAAACGCTCTTTTCGTTCGTGACGTTCTTGTGCATCAATACTAAAAGTCGCTATAGGTCTAGCATCAAGGCGCCTGAGGTTAATTGGTTCACCTGTTTCTTCACAATAGCCATAACTGCCATCTTCGATACGACGTAATGCTAGATTAATTTTATGAATTAACTTTCTTTCTCGCTCGCGGGTTCTAAGCTCAATAGCTTCATTGATTTGATTGCAAGCTAAATCAATATCGTCAGCTTCTTTGTGTTCCTTGTTTTTCATCAAATCAATAGTTTGAGAACATTCCTCCATTAATTGGTTTTTCCAACTAATAAGTTTATTTCTAAAATATTCAAGTTGAGCAGGTGACATAAAAGAATCACTAGTATCCAAAACAAAATTTTCCTTAGATGATGAAATACCTTCTAGGGGACTCCCCATAGGAATACCAGAATTTTTAATCATTTCTACAGATTGGGGTTTCATTTTATTCCTCCATCAATTTGCGAATTATAAGGCCCTAATAAAGTGAAATTTTCGCATAAAAACAAAAAACCTCACTATCAGACAGTAGAATGCTGTGCAAAAAACACCTTGTCAAGAAATTGGATGCAACATCTGATATTGCGATATTATCTATTTATTAAAGCGACATTTTTTAAAAAAAATTGTTATTTTTCAACATGTTAATTGGAAAATTGGGCTGAAATAAAAATGAAACTCCATGTACAAAAAAGTTACAATATAACCTAAATCGAGAAAAAATTAACTATCGAGGAGATAAAAATGAAAGATAATGACGTACCAAAGTCATTGCTTATCATTCAGAAATGATTTTAGTTTTGAAAAAAACTATTTAAGCATTTCCTCTTACTGATTTAATCGGAAAGCCAGATAATCTTGCAATATCTTTTCATGATCAAAGGCAAAAGATCCCCAAGGAAGATTATTCAAAGGCACAATTTCAGCTTCTGCAGCATCATCTCCCGCACGTGGCATTTGATAAGCCTTTGCTAAGAAAGTAACCTCTACAGAGTGGTGACGAGGATCTCTGCTTGGATCTGAATATACGTGGAATTGCCTTAGATCATGAAGCTCTAGGTTAACTTCTTCCCTCATTTCTCGGCAAATCGCAGTTTCTACGGTTTCCCCGTATTCAACCTTACCTCCGGGCAATGCCTTACCCCATGGATATTTTCCTCTTTTAATAAGGACTATCCCTTGAAACTGACCTTTCACATAAACTTCAATAATTGATGCTGTTGTCAAAATTGGTGGTTTATGCGTGGAAGACGTCGTACAAGCGTTTAGAAAAAGAACTATAATGATAAGAAAATTTCGAAGCATCTTTACTATAAATTCCATGAGAGGAACAACTAACGAAAACATCCTACTTATTAATAATAAACATTAAAAGACATTTTGTTTGAAATTATGTGATGAGCAAATTGCTTGAAATATTTTGTTTATTCAAAAAAGAATTATTAAGCAAATTTTAAAATATTCTATGCTATAGAAAATATTATTGATACCATCTCAGCAAGCAACTATAATTTTAGAAAATAGAGATTAAAAGGTCACCCATGCCAAAAATTGTTGTTGTCTAGCCTGGTTTTTTCCTAAACACGGCATATATCGTTATGCGATCGAATCATCAATATTCGAAAGGATTGATATTGCCAAAAATTTAAGAAAAGAACAACTTAGAGAACAAGGATTTTTATTATGCAAACCTTATTACAAAAGCCATCTTTATGGCTTATTATTATCATTGTGGTTTTGCCGCAATTATCAGAAACAATCTATACCCCCTCTCTTCCCGATATTGCGCATACCTTACGCACATCTGAAAATATGGTAGAATTTACTTTAACGATCTATCTGCTTGGATTCGCCGTTGGAATTTTACTGTGGGGTAACTTATCCGATCGTATTGGTCGAAGGCCAACTTTATTAATTGGGCTTTTGATATATCTTTTAGGATGCGTTGGTTGTTGGTATTCAACCAATATTACAATGCTTATGATATCCAGATTTATCCAAGCCTTTGGAGGGGGAACAGGCTCAGTTTTAGGGCAAGCAATCGCCAGAGATTCTTTCACCTCTCATGAACGAGGGAAGGTTTTTTCAACCGTTACCATGGCTATTTCTTGCGCCCCTGCATTAGGACCAATTATTGGCGGGTTTACCGATCAATATTTTGGGTGGGAAGCTGTTTTTGTTGTTTTATTTGGGCTTGGGTGTTACGTAACCTCACATGTCTTTTTAAGCCTGCCAGAAACCAACACAGTTCTAAAAAAAACAAACGCAACAGATCTGATAAAAGGTGCCGGCACTGTTTTAACAGATAAACGAGTTCTATCATTTGGATTTCTTGTTGGAACGGCTAATGGCATCATCTTTAGCCTTTATAGCGAAGCTCCCTTTTATCTGATTGAAATGCTTGGAATAACACCGTCGCAATATGGAATGTTGTACTTTATTGTGGGCATTTCTTTCGTTATAGGAGCGTGGTTGTCAAGGTATCTTATTGTTCGGGGACATTCACAAGAACTCCTGCTTTCTATCGGAAATGGCGTCGTTTTTTTGGGAGCAACCCTTTGGGCAATTTTCGCTCTTTTGGGATACATCAATATTCAATATGAGATATTTTCAGTACTCCTTACGTTAGGGTTTATTGTGATTCAGTCCTTTGGTATTGCTTTGATTCTTCCAAATGCCTTAAGCCATGCCTTAGAAAACTATAGCCATATGGCAGGAACGGCTGCGTCTCTTTTTGGATTCTATTATTATATTTTGGTATCTTTGATGACTTTTGGAATGGGTTTTTTCCACAATGGAACCGTCATTCCAATGCCGCTTTATTTTACAGGGCTATCACTTTCGATGTGCTTTGTTCAATATGTGGGCCTTCGAAGATCTGAAAATCAGACAGCAGTTAATGCTGTATAGATAAATAAAAAAGGTGTCTGCCATTTGTGCTAGACACCTTTTTAATAAAAAGCTTCAACACCAATCTTCACGAATTAATAACTCAATATGTTGTTTTGAGCTAATGTTTGAAAACGATAATGGCTGCCTTTTGCATTCCTCAAAAAAAACTTCATCAGAACAGTCTTCCATTGAAAACTTTACAATTTCATTTCTATTAACCCATGCATACCATCGAGTTCGCTCTGGTATCTCTAACAATAGATCATTAGTCTCATTTTTAAATAAAAACTTTCCACAGCTTGCTATGGTGCAAGATGTGATAACACCTCTGAGATACGCATTTGCAAGACGTGTTAAATTCTCATCTGTAATATTGTCATCTTCACAGAATTCATCATCTTCATCTCGAGATTTATACTCTCCCCAAAAATTTTCTATTTGTGAAACAGGAACAGTTATAAATCCTTCCATTTTTCTTTGCCTTATATTTATCTTACTCCATCTAATATCAGTATCTTCTGAAGAAACGCTCTCCTCATCAGAGGGCTGGTATCGAGGGGAATTAGCTTGATGATTTGCTTGTATTGCTAACTCTTCTTCATCTAAAGGATGTGCATGAGCAATATTCGTATATTCTGGTACTGACATTCCCGCTACCAAAAGATGTGCACAGGGAATGCCCGTATTTACCGACTCTCCTCCATTATACGTAGGAGATACTTGATTCCTTTGAATTGCTTCTGGTTGAACTTTTGATGAAGAGCATCCGAATGCTCTTAAGACACATGAACTCCAACTATCAGCGGCTTTTTGAGTAGACACTCCACAGTTAGGCGTTGACTCATCTTCTGCCCCAAAAGCGGTTAGTTTAGAAAAAGCGACAATTAAGAGTATTGTTAAAATTTTATTAAACATTTTTGCCGTATTTTAAAATAATGGACTTATTTGTTTAATATATTCAAAGCAAAAGAGCAAGAATTTTCTAGCAATTGATGAAAATCTTGTGGGAAATTTATTAAGAAATGGAGATTTGTTTAGGTTGGGTAAAAATTATCAGCATTTATAAGTTACATCAGAATAAAATGACGCTTGAAATATGATGTTTCATAAGAAGACTGCTGCATCAATCAGCGCTTTTTCAAGACTATCTCTTGCTATATGTGTATATTATCAACTTTCCATGAGAAATAAAATTATTCTAAATGTAGCATAGAGCTATAAAAAAGGCCTAAGCACCCCTGCTAGGCCTTTCTGGAGACAATTTTACTGACTAGTCCACCCGCATACGAGGTGGAAAGATACTATCAAAGGCTGCTTTCATAGCTACACTTTTTGATGCAAGATAACCATCCGATTTAATAGTCTTGGATGGGACAGTATCGCCATCCTCATCAAGAGAAAGAACCATATAAGAATACTTAGTGTTAAACTGTGACTTTGTTAGAATAACCTTACGAGTATATGGATTGTAGTCAGATTTTTTTAAAGTGTAGTAAGGGTTCCCACTGCTTTTTGCTTCTTTCCATTTTGTTTCGTCCATAAAGCTTTTTAGTTTATTTGGTCTTGCTCTTAAAGCTGCTTCTCTTAGTGCCGATGCTTCTTCATCTAAAGTCCCATCCATATAAGCCGCACAAATACATCCTACATCTAGAGTCAGCCCACCATGCTGCATAACATGTACATAGCGCACTTCTTCTCTTTCACACATTTGGCAGGTATCCGTGCCTTCTCTGTCAAACACCTCAATACACGTCCAATTTCGTTTTGGTGTACTTTCATCCTTCCATTTTCCAGAGGCACCTTTTCCTTTAGGAATATCTGTACGCGCCTCAAGACAGTCGTGACCATCACAATAAGTGCACGAGAAAGCAATTTGGTATGTACCAAGCATAAGCAGAAATAGCGATAATAATAATTTTTTTAGCATTTAAATTTCCTTTGTTTATTAAGTATAAATACGCTGAATATGTATACATACATAGAAACAGACGGTCAAGTGAGAAACTTTTTGAGAATTTCTCTTTATTGGCGAAAAAAATAATTAAAAGGGGATTTAAGATTAATAAAAAACCTTTAAGGCTTAGCCAAAAAGGTTTTTTAAGTAAAAAGTTGTCAATCAATAATTACTGTTCAAAACATAAACCAATTCCCAATTTGGGTTGAGCTATTTGGAAATTATGAAGAATGCTCGTACCAGCGACAGTGGTATTAGGATAGCCTGTAATATCCTGAGCAAGACCCTCAATACTTGGGGCAAAAAGCCAAGAACATTGAATACGCAAAGAAAACTTTTTTGTAACACGAGTTTGTAAACCAAAACCAGGAACAAAACTAAAGCCGCTTGTTGACTTTGTAAATGTTTTGTTTGAAGCTTCTATTTGTGCGGCCGTTGCCGCCAGAGATGCTGGTTGTTTAGTAATCGTAGCCGAGTTTGGAATTACATCAGCTCTCCAATCACTTGTTTCGATCCCAAAACGGACATATGCAGATGTACCTTTAGCAATTCTACAACCGAAAAGAGCAGCCAACCCTAAATAAGGGCTCCTTTCAACTTGTGATTTAAAAAGGCCCACTACAACTCCCGAAGCACTATCATCATATGGCGTTACTTTTGTATTATTGATTCCACCATAAACCTCACCGCCAGCATATAGCCCCTTTCCTATGCTGCTTCGAAATCCACCAAACACCTCCAATGCCCCAGCTTCTTTACCTGCCTCACATTGAAAATTTCTTTGAAATGAAGCAGCAGGTAAACCCATAGCAGGTACTTGGTTCTCATTTTTAAAACCATATTTAACTAACGTAAGGGTGGCACTTGGACTGCCACCAAAGTAAAGACCATTTAAATCTGAATCATCTGCACTAAAAGCAGTATTTGAACAAGCAACAATAGCCAAGAGCATCATTATTATTTTTTTCATTGATTTATTCTTTTTTGTTTTAAGGATGGATATAGTTAGTTATCGTAATATCTAAATATAAGTCTACCCGAAATAATTAGATTTTTTCTTCTTAGCAGTGCAATTTATACTGCGTTAATCACTTTAGGGTATTTCATAAAACGCTTATGGAGCATTAAAATAAAGCTATAAGCAGGAATGGTTAGAGAGCGTGAGTAGTGACTACTTAATCAAAAGGCTTGCTCAAAACTGCATTAAGAAGAAACATTTATCTGCCGCCAATTTTCTACTTCTAATCCAGCGACTCCTTCAAAGGCATTTGTGTTGGATGTTACAAGGATAAGCCCCCTTTTTTGCGCAGTACCTGCAATCAAAGTATCATAAGAACCAATACTTTTTCCTGCCTTGGTCAAAGACGATTTAATTCGCGCTGACGCTTCTGCATCACCCCATTCAAAAGGTACAATTGAGACTCCCTTTAAAAAGGATTCTAATACTGATTTTAGTTGGGCTGCTTTGTCAGGGTACTGTGAAAAACCATGGTAAATTTCGGAAACCGTCACCGTTGATAAACAAATTGACGCCGGGCTCAAAGATTTTAATCTTTGTAAGGTTACACGGTCCCCATTAATAAAATCACTTAAAACACATGTGTCTAATAGATATCTCATTTTACATGCTCTTTAAAAGAATGATTTAAAAGCAGATTTTTCTTCGGACCTAAAGGATTCAAAGCGAACTGCACCCTGCCCTAACCCCTCAAAATCAAGAACGGCATCAGGCCAATGGTGACGATGCTGCTGAGTGAGGTAAGCTTCTATCGCTTCGCGTATTAGGGTATTTCTAGTTTTTTTGGACGTTTTGCTTAAGGCCAATAACTCTTCGTTAAGTTCCTCTGGAACATAAATGTTAAAGTTCATATACTGCGCCTTTTAAATCCATGACTTTATAACATGATGTAACATATTGATTAAAAAGTCTACTGCTTCCAAAGTTTTAAAGACGCGCTATCTTTGTTTTCAAGTAGCAAATCAGTAAGCGCCCACACCAATGCATCCATACGATCTGGTGATTTAGTCGTAATGCCAGGGATATATTCACATAATTGAGTTTCAAGATCTGTAAACAGTTTTCTGTGATAAACGCGCCCCTGCTCATAAAAGGCTGCAATAGGTTCTGCTCTGGTTACCTTGCCGCGGCTTGCCCTGACGGCTTTATAAGAAACAGTTGGGTCTAAGGAATGAATAATGCTTTTAACCATATCACCCCCTTGATTCACCTCAACCACCACTCGGTCGGCTTTGTGTTCATGATAGGCTTTAATAACCCTCCTTCCCCAATCAACCGGACTATAACGACCACTTAAGTCATCTAAAATATATGCCTTTTGATCTTTTGATAAAGCCGCCACTATAATTCCAGTTTCATCACTTTGTTCATGGTGGGTTGTCGCTGGATCAATGGCAATCACAACCCGCAGCCAACTTGGATTGCTTGAAATATGATGATGAATTATGGATCTTTTCCATAGGGCTCCTTGTTTTTCTGTTAAGATCTCGGCGTATAGTTCCTGAGCGCCCAAACGTGTTCCTTCAAACTGTTTAACTATTTGTTTTACAAAAGTTTTGGCAAGGTTTTTTTGATTATCAAAGGTAGAACCCCTGGTTAACACGGTTGCCGGATCTTTGATAAGGGTTTCAAGTAAGGGAATGGGTCTTGGTGTTGTTGTAATAATTGTGCGGAGATTATTTCCAAGCCTTAATCCCAACATAAGCTGATCCCATGTTTTTTGAGGATGACGAAATTTAGCCAATTCATCAATCCACGCTAAATCAAATTGAGGACCACGTAGCTTTTCATAATGATCCGCGCCATACATCATTGCAATAGCGTTATTTTTCCAAACCAAACGGCCATTAGATGGTTCAAATCTGGGACGTTCATAGTTTGTGTGAACATTTAAAAGGCCACTTTCCCCTTCCACCATAACAGAACGCACCTCATCTATGGTTTGGCCAATAAGCGCAATGCGTTTATATAATCCCTCTTTCACCCAAGCCCGAATGGTTTCAGCGCCAGTTCGCGTTTTTCCAAAACCACGTCCCGCTAAAATTAACCAGTTCTGCCAATCTCCAGGGGGTGGCAATTGATTAGGTCTTGCTGCTTTCTCCCAATTAAAAAGATTGTTTTGGTGCAGACGATTGTTTTTCTCAGCGCTAACAATGGGTTTTAAAGTTTGACGGCTACAATCAAGCACAATGATACTCCTAAGCTTTTAACGTAAGAGGTTTTTTCGTAATGGGGGAAAATGCAGTTTAGAGCGCTGCTGAGTCTATATTAATAATGCTCGAAAACATGGAAATGACCAAATTTTAAAATGTGCCGTGGGTGCTACTCCAACCTTTTCCTAAACATCCAACCAGCAATTGATAAGGTAAATATGGCTATAAAGGCAATTGGCCAGGCGTGCGTTAAAACCTCTAAGGCTGGCATATCTTTTAAAAAAACGCCTTTAATAATAACGAAAAAATGACGAATAGGAATAAACCATGTCACCGGTTGAAGCCAATCTGGCATATTTTCGATTGGCGTTGCAAAACCTGAAAGCAACATTGTTGGCACCATAAAAACAAAAGTACCAAGATTTGCTTGTTGCTGTGTTTTGGATAAAGCTGAAATAAATAGCCCCACGCCGATAATCGAAGTGATAAATAATACCATACACAGATAAAACAAAATTAAGGAACCTTGAAAGGGAATCCGGTAAACACCAATTGCTAGCATCATAATAAGCGTGCTTTCTCCAACGGCAATAATCATAGCTGGCAGCATTTTACCAACCAAAATCTGCCATGGCTGCAAAGGGGAAACCAGTAACTGATCAAAGGTTCCCATCTCACGTTCTCTTGCTACTGACAGGGCCGTTACCATCAATCCTAAAACCATACTTAAGATACCAACAATGCATGGAACGTTATAAATCAGGTAATCAAGATTGGGGTTAAACCAACTGCGAAAAACACTGGTAACAATTCCACCAGAAGATACTGTTTTTATCTTTAAAATATCAGAATTAAAATCCCCAATAATACGACGAACATATCCTTGTACAATTTGAGAAGCATTTGCTTTACGTCCATCTAGAATTAATTGCACTGTGGCCTTTGCCCCTGCTGCAGCATTTCTTGAAAAATCAGGCTGGATATGAACCCCAATAATTGCGCGCTGCTCATCGATTGCGCTCTTAAACTCTTCTAGGTTTTTTGATTCGTGAACATCTTTGAAATACCTTGATCCTTTAATACGTTGAACCAATTCATGGCTATGCCAACCGCTGTCTTGGTTATAATAGACAATTTCTATATTTCTAACCTCTAAGGTTGCTGCTTGCGCTAATAAAAATAATTGAATTAGAGGAGGAATGACGAGCGTGACACGACTTTTTTTATCACGCCAAACCGCAAGAAGTTCTTTTATAACCAGTGCTTTAACTCTACTCCACATAATTTAATCCAACCTCTTGACGCTTTTCTTAACGACAAGGAATAAAAAGAATCCAGCAATGCAGCTCATAGCAAGTAAATTTGGAATTATTTGCGGCCAAATTGTTCCTGCTAGAAAACTAGATTGTATAATGGACACAAAATACCTTGCAGGCAGTAAATGTGTTATCCACTGAAGAACAACAGGCATTGAGGTAATTTCATACAAAAAACCCGACAACATAAAGGCTGGTAGGAAAGCAACATTTAAGGCCGTTTGGCTGGCTACAAATTGATTACGAGCCATAATTGAAATTAATAAGCCCTGACTCAAAGCTGCCAGTAGGAAAACAGCGGTTGCTAAAAATAAAACAAACAAAGATCCAACAAATGGCACATCAAATACGAAAGCAGCGCTTGCAACACAAATAACCATCGATACCATACCTAATATAAAATAAGGAAGGAGCTTTCCAAGGATAAGCTCACTTATCAAAATGGGCGTCGACATAATGGCTTCCATTGTTCCCCGTTCCCATTCTCTTGCCACAACAAGCGCGGTTAAAAGCGTTCCAATCAGGGACATAATGACTGATATGGATCCAGGCAATAGAACATTTCTGCTCTTTAACTCAGAATTATACCAAACTCTGGTTTCAGCGATAATTTGTGCATTTTTACCCAGGTCTTTTTCAAGCCAATCTTCAATGACACCATCTGCATAATTTTCCACAAAACTAGCCGTATTGGTTTCACTACCATCGGCAATCACTTGAAGAAATGCAGGCTGGTTCTTTAATAAATTGACACTAAAGTCAGAAGGTATAACAACCATCCCACGGATTCTTCCCGAAGTCAGGTCATCTTCAATTTCTTTTCTGTTTATTCCAACTTTGGTTTGAAAATAAGTACACTTTTCAAAAGCATAACCCAAGCTTCTCGCCTCAGGTGACGTATCCTCTAAAACTAAACCTATGCGAATTTGATTGGCATCAAGGGAAACGCCATAGCCAAATAAAAATAACATCAACAATGGCAATATAAAAGCGATCATAATCGTACTAGGATCCCTTACGATTTGGATGGCTTCTTTATACATAAAAGCAATTAAACGCATAAGTGAAAATGAATGAGATACAATCATCCCTCCCCCTTATCAGCACGTCTGATTAATTCTATAAAGGTTTCTTCTAAGGTTGGATCAGGATAGTCTTTGGATTTTATTACTTCCTTTAGCCCATCAGGTGTATTGGACGCAATATTTTCCCCTTTATAAATAAGGGCTATGCGGTCACAGTACTCTGCCTCGTCCATAAAATGCGTTGTGACCATAATTGTCATACCCTTTTCAGCCATACCATTAATATGTGTCCAAAATTCACGGCGTGTTAAAGGGTCAACACCTGAAGTAGGTTCATCTAAAAACAAAACATCAGGCTCATGGATTACAGAACATGCTAAAGCTAAACGTTGTTTAAATCCAAGTGGCAAAATTCCTGCATCCGTATTCAAATAAGTCTCTAAATCAAATATCTTAATTAATTCTTGGATGCGATCGGATTTAATTGTTCCATTTAAACCATAAACACCTGAAAAAAACTCAAGATTTTGTTTAACGCTGAGATCACCATAAAGAGAGAATTTCTGCGCCATATAACCAATGCGCATACGGGCCATGGAGCTTGCTGATTTCAAATCAAACTCTGAAATCAATGATTTTCCAGTCGTTGGTTGAAGTAAGCCGCACATCATCTTAAACGTCGTTGATTTACCAGCGCCATTAGGCCCCAAAAGCCCAAAAATTTCACCTCTTTGAATAGTAAAGGTAATGTCTTTAGCGGCCGTGAAATCACCAAATTTTTTCGTAAGACCCATTGCTTGAATCGGCGGGACAGTCTGAACTGGTTTTTCCTTCATGTGTTTTGCAAGGAGGGATTCGCGGGCATAAGCACCCTTTAAAATATCGATAAAAGCATCTTCAAACCGTGCCTTGGTAGGCTCCAGGGGAAACCTAAGTTCAGGTTTTTTACCCTTTTCAAATAAAATGCGAACATTATGACCTTGTATGACGCCATCAACGACTTCTTTTTTTTGAAGGATACATGACAGAATCTGACGACGTTTTACAGCCGGTACGCTCGCTAAGTACACTCTTCCATCAACTCGTGATGTTAGATCTTTTGGCCTGCCTTCATAAAGCAAATCTCCATGATTTAGTAATAATACCTCCTCGCATTGTTCTGCTTCATCCAGGTAAGCAGTTGCCCAAAGAACACTCATTCCATCAGTGCTTAAATTTTGAACCATCTTCCATAATTCACGGCGCGATAATGGGTCAACTCCAACGCTGGGTTCATCAAGCAGCAAAAAACGAGGTTTCCCTAATAATGAACAAGCGAGTCCTAACTTTTGCTTCATTCCGCCTGAAAGTTTTCCGGCAAGTCTTTTTGTAAAGCGTTCCAGATCAGTAAAGGCCAACATTTTTTCAAAAATATTTTTTCTTTCCTGACCATTTATATCGCGGAGTCTTGCGTGCAGTTCTAAATTTTCAAGAACTGTTAACTCCTCATAAAGGCCAAATTTTTGTGGCATGTAACCAATGAAGGAATGGATAGCTTGCGCATCTTTGATTGTATCAAATCCACCCACTGTAATATGCCCATCGGTTGGTTTTAAAAGCCCTGCGATCAGACGTAAAAGGGTTGTTTTCCCTGCCCCATCTGGACCTACTAAACCTGTAATTCGCCCAGGCTTGATTGCTGCACTGATTTCATTCAAAGCAGTTATGTCGGGCTTAAAAACCTTTGTTACAGCATTAAGTGTAATCAGGCCGTCTTGCATTTAGTTGGAAGCTTTTAATGAAACAGTAACGGGCATTCCTTGACGAAGCTCCCCTTTGGTGTCTTCGACAATAATTCGCAGTCTATAAACTAAGTTAGTGCGAAGTTCCTTGGTTTCAATATTTTTAGGAGTAAATTCCGCCTTAGGAGAGATAAACCCAATCTGACCTTTAAAAGGTTTATCAGGGTTAGTGTCCGTATACACCATAGCTTCCATTCCAGGCTTAACGCGGCCTAGTTCAATTTCTGAAACATAAACCCTGACCCAAACTGGATTTTGTAAGGAAAGTGTATAAACTGTTCCACCATTTCCAACGATGGCACCGGGTTCTCTTGCTCTTGTTAAAATTTTTCCAGATTTAGGCGCCCTGATTTCTGTATCTTTCAGATCTGTTTCAGCATTAGCAAGACGAGCGTTTGCGATTGCTAGATCAGCTCTTGCTGCCTCTATATCCTCAGCTCTAAACCCTTCTTCAGATAATTTCAAAGCTTCCTGGGCGGATTTTAGTTTTGCTTCAGCTTCTTGTTTATGAGCCAAAGCATCATCATAAGCTTGCTGAGACACGGCTCTAGTTTTTAAAAGATTAGCCTGTCTTTTTAAAAATTTATCAGTATATTCATATGCTGCCTCTTGTTCCTTAACGGCAGCTCTTGCTTGTTCAATTTCCTGAACTCTGTTACCAGCTTCCATCTTTTTCAAAGCAGCAGCTGATTGATCAACCTGGCCCTTGGCAATATCACGTGCGTGAAGAAATGATGATTTATCTAAAACAGCAAGCACATCACCTTCTTTAACGGTATCACCTTCATCAACGTGCATTTCGGCAATGCGTCCATTAACTCTAAAGCCAAGTTCAACTTGACGAATATCGACATTCCCTTGCAATGTGATTTTATCATTTAAAAACTTATTGTTTATGAATAAATAGACAATAAAGATGAATGCCAGGGTTGCAATTCCACCCATAATTTGGTGAATTTTATTGTGTTTAAGGAAATCTTGCAGCACAACGCCTTTGCCTTGTTAAATCACATCACAAAGACATTATAAACTTAAAATGGTTAAAAAGTATTAATAAACAAAAACTAATTACTTTTGAGAAATTTAACCCAACCTTTAACAGAATCTTAACTATGTCTACTTACTATCGAAGCAGCGAAGCCTTTTTTAAAAGATTAAATGTGACCAAAACCCAATTAGATTTGCGCAAACTCACTATTGGCGCTCTTGGAATTGTCTATGGTGATATAGGAACAAGTCCTCTTTATACCTTCAAAGAGTGTTTAAATGCCCACAATATGCAAGCTCAGCAACTCGAAGTTCTGGGCATCTTATCGCTCATCTTTTGGTCAATCCTCATCGTTATCTGTATTAAATATGCCATTTTTGTGCTGCGAGCTGATAATCGGGGTGAAGGAGGAATCCTAGCGCTCACAGCTTTGCTGCATCAACATAAACGCTTGAAATATTCTTCATCATTAATATTTATTGGCATGTTTGGAGCTGCCCTTTTTTGCGGGGATGGTTTAATAACTCCTGCCATTTCCGTTCTTGGCGCCTTAGAGGGACTTGTCGTGGTTTCGCCGCATTTTGAAAGTGTTATTTTACCCCTAGCAATTGCGATTCTCATTTGTCTTTTTTTAGCTCAAAAACATGGCACAGCTAAGATTGGTATCTGGTTCGGCCCGATTATGATGGTTTGGTTTATGGTCATCGGTATTTTAGGATTCATCCAAATTTTACAAACCCCAAACACCCTAAAAGCGTTAAACCCCATATATGGAATATACCTACTTATAAATAATGGTTTTCCATCTCTATTAATTTTAGGAACAACTGTTTTGGCATTGACAGGGGCCGAAGCCATGTATGCCGATCTTGGACATTTTGGAAAAAAGCCTATCCGCATTGCATGGTTTTATCTTGTGTGCCCATGTTTGCTCTTAAATTATTTTGGCCAAGCAGCTCTTCTCTTAAAAAACCCTGCAGCTATTGAAAACCCTTTTTATCTTCTAGCGCCTTCATGGGCACTTTATCCCTTAATTGTTCTTGCAACCATAGCCACAATCATCGCATCTCAATCGATTATTTCAGGGATTTTCTCAATTGGTTGGCAAGCTTTACAATTAGGGTATTTGCCGAGGCTTCGCATTTTGCATACCTCAGCCAAACAAATTGG
>JAIEMR010000142.1 GCA_019751935.1 Alphaproteobacteria bacterium | reverse complement strand
CGAGCGTAACTTTAGAGGAACGGGACAAGTTCTCCACTCAGACTTAACTATCGCAAAGAAACGTCAAGACTTTGATGTGGGTATTATCGAACCTTATTTCTTAGATAGGCGCCTACAAGCAAGTGCCGACTTGTTCAGCATAAGGTCTACACGTTTTAGCGCTTATCACCAAGTAACAAAAGGTGTGAACTTAGGGTTGGGTTATCGTTTAAGTGATTACTGGGGACAAGGCTGGACTTATGGTATTCGTCAAGACCATGTAGGTCACATCTCACCATTAGCCTCCTCTATTATCCGTCAACAAGCAGGAAATTCCTTAATTTCCTCATTAACACATACAATTTCTTACGATCGAAGAGATAGCCGCGTCAATCCAACTTCAGGTTATTTGCTCAGCCTATCAAACACTTTCGCAGGCCTCGGGGGAAATGTTGGTTATTTAAGGCATGATTTAGGTGCAAACTGGTATCACCCTGTTGTAGAGGATGTTATTTTGGGCTTAAAGGGAAATACTGGAATTATTCAAAAAACACAAAAACCCATTCGAGTGGTTGACAGCATTATGTTAGGCGCAGATTCTCTTCGTGGCTTTGAATACGGCGGTCTTGGACCACGTGATATGGCAACAGGAGACCCCATTGGTGGTACCAGATACTGGACAACAACAGCCGAAATGATGTTCCCAATAGGACTTCCAAATGAATTTGGAGTAAAAGGAGCCGTCTTTTCAGACATAGGTACGACCTGGAAACCAGGGCAAACGAATAGTACCGTGGTTGACAACAAGTCCATTAGAAGTTCCGCAGGTTTTGGTATTGCATGGTCTTCACCTTTTGGACCATTGCGTATTGACTACGCGATTCCAATTAGGAAACAAAGATTTGACCGTTTGCAAAGAGTACTATTTGGATTCTCTACACGTTTTTAGGAAGATATTTTGAACAATCAATTAACCAAAATTCTTTTTATTATTGGTTTTCTGGTCATTATTGGAATGACTTTAATTTACCACTTCACTAAACGGTCTTCTGTGGAAGCAGGAACAGCAAGAATTGCTATTCTTGATAGCGTTCGCATAAAAACTCAATCTCTTCCATTCATAAAGGTTCGCCAACTTCTTGAAGAACAGCACGCAATGGCACAAAAGGAGATTTTAGAACAAGAATCGATAATCAGAGAGCAATATGAAGAACTAAAAAAGGGTTCAATACCCAATTCTGAAAAACAAAAAAAGAAACAAACTTTGGATAAAAAGGTCGCTGAGCTTCAGCAAAGCGTTCAAAAAAGACAAGACAAACTAACAAAACAGTTTTCGCTTCTTACAGAAAATCTTGAAATTAAACTAAATGAAATCATTAAAGAAATTGTGCACGAATATGGCTTTAATCTTGTACTAAACACAACCATTCAAGAAACGCATGCCATTCTTTATGCTGAACCCTCTCTCGATATTACTGACGAGGTCATCAAACGGCTGGATCACAAACTTCCAGATTTAACATTACCTACTCTTGAAGGTTAATATTATGGCGGATTCGCGCTTTTTTAAAAAATTCGGACCCTTTACACTTGCTCAAATTTGCGAGCAAACAAAAATACAAATTCCAGAGAATACAGATCCTTTAAGAGAATTTGACGGTATTTGTTTTTTAGAAGAAGCAACATCTAAGGATATTAGCTCTTATCATCATAACAAGTATCTTTCGCATCTTCAAAAAACAAAGGCAGGTATTTGTTTTGTTACTCCCGATGCCCTAAAACATGTCCCGGCTCACACAATAGCACTCGTAACAGACCATCCCTACCGATGCTTTGGAAAAGCCTCTACAATGTTTTACCCTGAAATCTCAGCTGTTGATTCTATTTCACCCCTTGCCTCAATTCATCCAAACGCAAAAATCGGTAGTAATTGCACTGTTCACCCTTTTGCCGTTATTGAAGAAAACACAGTTATTGGTGACAATTCTATAATTGGACCTCATGTTGTTATTAAAGCAGGGACAATCCTGGGGCAAAAGTGTATAATCGAATCTCACGTAGTTATTAGCCATGCTTTAATAGGGGATTTGGTCTATATAAAACCGGGCGCACGTATTGGACAGCCAGGGTTTGGTTTTCATATGGATGCCTTGGGTCATTTTAACATTCCTCAACTGGGCCGAGTTATCATCGGAAATGATGTACAAATAGGATCCAATACAACAATTGATCGGGGCAGTTTGACCGACACAAAAATTGGAAATGGTGTTCGCATAGACAACTTGGTTCAAATTGCACATAACGTCGAAGTCGGAGACAATAGCGTCCTTGTAGCACAAGTTGGAATTGCTGGCAGCACAAAGCTGGGCCGATTTGTAATAGTTGCTGGACAAGTTGGAATTTCCGGGCATTTAACTGTCGGAGATGGCGTTAAAATCGCAGCCCAAAGCGGCATAATGAGAGACGTTGAAAATGGAGAAACAATCGCCGGATCGCCGGCCATTCCAGTCCGTGACTGGCATAAACAAACAATAGCTTTACAAAGACTTATAAAAGGGAAATAGAATGTCTAACTCAACGGCCACTACAAATATCATCGCTCACAATTTTGAAGCCAACTCAAACGAAGGGCTTAAAATTGAAATCGAAGAGATTATGAAGTTGATCCCACATCGTTATCCTTTCCTATTGATAGACAGAATCATTGACGTTCAACCTGGTCATAGCGCTGTGGGAATAAAAAATGTTTCTATAAATGAATGGTATTTTCAAGGGCACTTTCCAAACCACCCTATTCTTCCAGGCGTTCTTATTATAGAAGCAATGGCTCAAACAGCCGGAGCTTTGGTTATAAAAAGTTTGCTGATGCAAAAGGGTGCTGATGCAGTTCCTGGTCCTTCTGAAGATAAGCTCGTTTATTTTATGTCTGTTGAAGAAGCAAAATTCCGCAAACCAGTTGTACCTGGCGACGTTTTACGTTTAAAAGTTGTAAAAGAGCGTAATCGTGGACAAGTGTGGAAATTTCGAGGTGAAGCTTGGGTTGGCAACACAATGACAGACGAAGCTGTTTTTACTGCCATGATCGTTGATAAATAAGTAAACGAATTCACTATGTCTAACTTACCACAGAAAAAACAATCTCTTATGATTCACTCGACCGCACAAATTCATCCGACTGCCCTTATTGAAGAAGGAGCCGTGATAGAAGAAAATGTCATTGTTGGCCCTTATTGCTGCATTGGACACCAAGCAAAACTTAAAACCAATGTCCATCTCATTTCTCATGTTTCGATATCAGGGGACATTACAATTGGTGAACGCACCAAAGTTTATCCTTTTGCTTCCCTAGGGCATCCCCCTCAAGACTTAAAATACAAAGGAGAAGCCTCAAAGACCATTATTGGTAGTGATACAACCATACGCGAGTATGTAACAATTCAGCCTGGAACTGAAGGCGATAAGATGCTTACCAAAGTAGGGAATCATTGCCTTTTAATGGTTGGCTCTCATGTTGCACATGATTGCATCGTTGGCAATCACGTTGTCATGGCAAATAATGCCACATTAGCTGGACATGTAGAAATTGAAGATTATGTTATTGTTGGCGGCCTATCAGCAATTCGGCAATTTGTACGAATTGGAGCGCATGCTATTATTGGTGGCATGTCAGGCGTGGAAAAAGATGTTATTCCCTACGGTATGGTCAAAGGGGAAAGAGCGTACTTAAATGGCCTTAACTTAGTAGGTCTTAAAAGACGAGGTTTCTCTTCAGAAACCATTCATCAATTAATGTCTGTTTACCAAAATCTTTTTGAACACCATCAAGACACTCCTTTATCAGAACGTATACAAGCATTAAAATCTACAACGAGCAATGATTTGACGGTAAAAAGTTTGCTTGATTTTATCGGGACAGAATCTAAACTTTCTTTATGTCTGCCAAAGTAAAGCCTAAAAATGGTTCAATTTGTAAGTGATTATTATTTATGGATAAAGGCCTTTCATGTCATTTTTGTGACATGTTGGATGGCAGGAATCTTTTATTTACCTAGATTGTTTGTCTACCATGTCGAAACAAATCACTCAGAAACAAAAAAAACTTTTGAGATTATGGAAAGAAAACTGTACCGCGGCATTATGACGCCCTCTATGTATCTGTCTGTTCTTTTGGGAAGTTTGCTTCTTTTCATCCCTGGAACCTTAGCAAGCGGATATATCCACTTAAAAATCCTTTGCGTTTTTCTGCTAATTATGTTTCACTTCTATTTAAACCATTGCCGTCTGCAGTTGGCGCAAGGTAAAAACACAAAAACTTCTCGTTTTTTCCGAATAATCAACGAATTACCACTTGTTCTTTTAATCATAATTGTCATTTGTGTCATTGTTAAACCCTTCTAATCCTCATCAACCTTAAAGCCCCCCTCAGGAAATATACATCATGAATTTGCAAGAGCTAAAACGCAAATCCCCTGCCGAGTTACTTACATTTGCAGAAGAGCACGAAATTGAGAACGCAAGCTCGCTTCGCAAACAAGATCTTATGTTCGCCATTTTGAAAAAATTGGCTGAAAAAGATATGCCTATTTTTGGCGATGGGGTTATTGAAATTTTACAAGATGGGTTTGGGTTTTTAAGATCCCCTGAATCCAATTACTTACCGGGTCCAGATGATATTTATGTCTCTCCCAGTCAAGCTCGTCGTTTTGGCCTTCGCACCGGCGACACAGTTGAGGGACAAATCAGAGCTCCTAAAGATGGAGAAAGGTATTTTGCTCTTTTAAAAGTTAATAAGATTAACTTTGAAGACCCTGAGAATATTAAATACCGCATTAACTTTGATAACTTAACGCCATTATACCCTGATGAAAAACTCAAATTAGAAATTGAAAATGACCAAACGGGCAAAGATAACACCCAAAGAATCATTGATTTAGTTTCTCCACTTGGAAAAGGCCAACGTGCTTTGTTAGTCGCGCCGCCTCGCACCGGTAAAACAGTCATGCTGCAAAATATTGCTCATTCCATTACAACAAATCATCCGGAAATTTACCTAATTGTACTTTTAATTGATGAACGCCCCGAAGAAGTCACTGATATGGCGCGCTCTGTTAAAGGAGAAGTTGTAAGCTCCACTTTCGATGAACCAGCTTCTCGTCACGTCCAAGTCGCTGAAATGGTTATTGAAAAAGCAAAGCGATTGGTTGAACAAAAACGTGACGTTGTCATTCTTTTAGATTCGATCACCCGCCTTGCCCGCGCCTATAACACAGTCGTTCCTTCTTCAGGAAAGGTTTTAACAGGCGGTGTTGACGCTAATGCTCTGCAACGACCAAAGCGCTTTTTTGGTGCTGCCCGTAATATCGAAGAAGGTGGATCTTTAACAATCATCGCTTCTGCTTTGATCGATACCGGATCCCGTATGGATGAGGTTATCTTTGAAGAATTCAAGGGAACAGGTAACTCAGAAATTGTTATGGATCGTAAACTTTCTGATAAACGTGTCTTCCCAGCCATCGACATTAACAAGTCAGGAACACGTAAAGAAGAGCTATTGATTACTGATAAATCAGAACTTTCGAAAATGTGGGTCTTAAGACGCATCCTAAACCCTATGGGAACCACAGAATCAATGGAATTCTTGCTTGATAAAATGAAATACAGCAAAACAAATGCTGATTTCTTCCAGACCATGAATTCTTAGAGCAAACACTTCTTTTTCGGTGATAGGACCTCTTTTGGTCCCACCGAAATGTTTGTTAGTTTACTTTTTTAATCTTTATAGAGTATTGAGTGGATTTAATGTAAAACTTCTCATCTCTTTCGTCTTTCAAATTTTCCTTTATCCATCTACTTAATTCGTTTTTTTCAGCTGTTATAAAGGCATCATGGAGATAAACTCTGCAAACATTGTGAACATCCTCTAATTGGTCGTAACAAATTTGATTTTCAAATGTAGAAACATCAACTGAGCTGAAGTTGTTTTTACAAAAGTTAAGGATAGGTTCTGAATTGAAGCAAGTCCCGCCAAAATTCATCGTTAAAGCTTTACGATCTAAGCTATCTTCATAGACTATAACTATTGTCCCTTTTTCAGTGGTTGCATCATAAAGCTTTTGAATGACGTTCAAACGTTTCGATTCAGGAATATGGTATAAAACATGAGACATCACGACTAAATCGTACTCAGACGTAGATAAAGAAATGTTCTCTATCGAGCTTAAAACTCTTTCAAGTTTAGTTTTACCCGCATAGAAAAATGATTGAAGTATTTCTTTTTCCGGCTCGACAAGAGTAGCCTTTTTAAAGAATGGTAATATTTGACGCGTAAAAGTCCCACACCCAATTCCTACATCTAATAGATGCTGATGACTCCTCAAAAATGGTAATACTTCGTCTTTTATTAAATTCGTTCTGTTCTCTAAATTCTTGTTT
This sequence comes from Alphaproteobacteria bacterium, assembly GCA_019751935.1. GTDB lineage: Bacteria > Pseudomonadota > Alphaproteobacteria > Paracaedibacterales > CAIULA01 > CAIULA01. The sequence continues at coordinate 8,803 of JAIEMR010000142.1, read as the reverse complement.
GACTTAATAAGTGTATCTACCGCATTTAGGTAATCCTGATTATTTATAAACATATCTTTTCTTCTTTAATAAAATGAGTCTCTGTTAACACCTATAAAGCTTACTTAACAAACTCTAGATTTGGTAAAGAACAATCGTCTATCTCATTTTCTTTATTGGTTTTATCTTTTAAAAAGAACACTCCTAGATAAAAGAGAGGAGTCTCAATAACAGCTAATATAATTTTAAGAAAAAGAGTAGAAAAGTATATCTGTGTAATTGCTTCAAAAGAAGCAACGCCAAGCATATAAATCAAACCAAAAAACACTGTCGTATCCACAATTTGAGCAACTATCGTACTTACGTTGTTCCTTAGCCAAAGAATGCGGGATTTGGTAAGGACTTTAATTGCATGGAATATGGTTATATCCAACCGCTGAGATATAAAAAATGCTACAGAAGAGCAGAAAAATGCTGAACCACTCAAGACAAAGACTTTATGAAAATCATCTTGTGAAATTAGCGAAAAAGAAGTCGCAGGTATTGAATCAATAGTCCAAAGCGCAAAAACAACAAAACAATTTGCAAGAATGCTTGCTGGCACAATTCTTCTCGCTTTTACTTTTCCATAAAGCTCTGTGATTATGTCAGAAATTAAAAAACTAAACGGATAAATAAGCGTTCCTGCTGGAGTTGAAAACTTTAATAAATCAAAGAAATTTAATTCAATAAATTTTCCAAAAACAATAGTGGAACAAACAGAAGCAGAAACAAATAATGTAAAAAGCATCATGTAGATCAATTTATTTATCTCCTAAAATTTAAAGTACATTCCCATAACCTGAATATCAAAATTCTCGTGAAAAATTCGAACTAAATCGGCATTATACATAAGGCGAAGTTTAAGCTTTAACTGGTTCAAATAGGCTTCTACGCTTCTTGGTGACAGTTGCAGTTTGTGAGCAATCATCTTAACTGTACATCCTAGAGCCAATCCATAGAGGCATTCCATTTGACGCCGGCTAATCTGAGTATTTCCTATAAAGAACTTATTAACACTCGTTTCAAGAAGAAACTTCTTCATTTTTGTATCTTCTATGAGGATTTCATCTTTTTCTAAAAAGGCAGAACAACTAGCAGGTATAATAGGAAGATTTGATTCGATCTGTGATAGCATTTTATCTTTAAAAAAGTATATAAAGTGCTGTAATAAAGCATTTTTATTTACATAGAAATCAACAATATTGGCATGAGTACGAGGCGCTGAAATATGAAAAATTTCAATTGATCCCTGTTCCTTTTTATAAAAGCTAATAGAGTTCCACATATCAAGCTCAAACAATTTGACATGATTTGGATTACTAGGTGTTTCGGTGAAAATATTATAGTAATAACCGTGCTGCGGTACGCTTTTCATATGACCAAGTAAGGAATCTAGACGCTTTGGATCTTCATAAAAGGATGCATCTGCATAAGAATTAATCCAGTCTTCATTTGTTTCTAAAATGGCACGACTACCATCTTCATAAAATTTAGTAAAACCAAAATGATTAAGATTAAAGTTTTGAAAAAATGGACAACAAAGATCCAAAAGGTTCGAACGAATAGATTGATTAAAATCTAGAACATTTTTACTGTCCACAAATAATTTATTATTCATTCTTTTTCCTATCAGAAAGCAAAATTAAATATTCACAATCTTGCTTTGGGCATAATACTCCTGATTTCTCTAAGTATCTACCACCAATTTTTTCCACTTATTTGAACGATAACGCATGAAAAATGCTGCTAAGTTAGCAGCTCCATAAATTGTGCATAATCCCCATGCCGTAGAAGAGTGAACATGGAAATAATGAACCGCGATGTAAATGGGTAAAATTGCAAAAATCCAGGCAGCTGAGGCATTCATAAACATAATAAAACGAGTATCGCCCCCAGCTGTTAAAATTCCGCTTAAAATCCAAACAATTCCATCAAACAGAAAATAAATCCAAACTAACTTTAAAACAGTCGCACATTCTCTATAAAGAGGTAGGGAAGGATCTTGAACACCTGGTAAAAATTGAGAAATTATTAAACCCGGGTAAAAAATCAAAGGAATTGCAAACGCGAGAACAAAAATAAGATGCATCATATAGCCTGATTTAAAGAGAGTTCGAATCAAATAATCTTTTTTTGCTCCAATTAAATTTGAAGCAATTGCTATCACTCCTTTTTGTATGCCTTCTGTAACAAATGCAAAAAAAACAAGAACACTATTTCCAACTGTTTGAATTGTTATGTAATCCAAATCAACAGAGGCAGCGATTTGAAATAATGTCGCCCAAGCAGCAATTTCTATCATATGGCTTATAGCAGAAGGTGTTCCAATCTTTAAACAATCCCACCATAATTTCGAATTAAATTGGTAATAACCAGTTTTAAAATGTTTTCTATGATATTTATTTAAAAAGACACATCCAAGTATCAAAATCTGGATACTTTCAGCAGAAATCGTTGCTATTGCTGATCCCAATGTTCCTAAACTTGGAATCCATCCTTCTACTCCAAAGACTAAAATAACATTAAGAGCTGCATTGATAAGATTACAAATTAAAGTACACCAGGTAACAAGCTTTACAAATCCTCTGCCAATAAAGAACGCTGACAAAGCAGCAATCAGTGAGATCAGTGGAGAAAAAAGCATAATCAATTTAAAAAAAGGAAGACCTTCTTTATGAAGGGATGCAGGTATCACGTATGGTCCTGCCCAAAAAGCAATCGGCCAGCAAATAAGAAATAGCCCGAGTGAAAACCAAATCATTTGCCAAACAGGCTGAGAAGTCTTTTCATACTGCCCGCTGCCATTATATTGGCCCACAAAAACCTCAGCAATAGAGGCAATGGCTACCCCGCTAAACTGAAAAATAGCGCAGCTCATACCGGCAACCGCGACTGCATTCATCGCCTCGGCAGAGTAGCGAACTAAAATTAAACGATCTAATAAAAACATCATGTTTGCCGACAATGTGGTCAGCATTAAGGGTAGGGAAATTCTCCACAACCGACTTAAGGTTGGTGAAAGCAGCATAGACATTTAAGACAGCCTTTAGATTCGTTGATTCTTATCAATTAAAATAAAAAAGACGATTATAGTCAGGGCGTGAGGTGTATATCAGAAAAGACGAGCTTAATATATCATATTTTTATTTAATGCGCCAGCTTTGTAGAGATAATATTAAACCTCTTGCAAATCCACCACTCAAGCTCAAACATCGTAATAAGAATTTCTTAAAAAGTCTGTTTTGTTTTGAATTCTTTTTGTTTAAGCTGACGGCAATGTACTCTATGACAAACAAAATAAGGACCAATGAATGAAAAATGCTGGCACTGTAATCCTCTCCAGCTCAAAGAGGTACTGGGATCAAATCGTAAATGGACCTCAAAGTTATCAATTCTGTACAGCACTTTTTCTTGGAAGCCTTGGCGCTCTAGCATTCGCCCCTTTTAATTTTTATTTTGCGCTTATTCCTATTTTCTCTGGGCTTCTTCTTTTGTTGCAGCGCATATCCTCTCCAAAACAGGCTTTTTTCTTGGGCTGGGTATTTGGATTTAGTTATTTCGCTAGTGGTGTTTTTTGGGTTTCTGTTTCTTTTTCTAAGGTTGGGCTCACTTACCTAATGCCTCTGGTGGTTGTCGGGTTTTCCCTGCTTCTTGGAATTTTTCCAGCTTTAGCCTGCGCATTGACTGCATTGTGGCAAAGGAATCCTCTTCAACAAGTCTTTTTATTCTCTAGCATTTGGTCATTAACCGAATGGCTACGCGGACATATTTTATCAGGATTTCCATGGAACTTAGTAGGATATGCTTGGGATCTTCCCATGCTACAAGTTTGTGCCTGGGTTGGAATTTATGGCCTCTCCTTTTTAACCATTTTTCTAGCAACTATGTGGGTAAGCAAATCGCACAAATTAATTTCTGTCTCTCTTCTTATAGCTCTTACTTTTTGGACCTTAGGGGCTTATAGGGCGCAGCAAGGTCACCTTTTAGGAGATACTGAAATTAATATGCGTCTTGTTCAACCTAGCCTCCAACAAGAAAAGAAATGGTCTCCAGAGCATTTAATTAGAAACGTTAATTTACATATTGCCCTATCAGGATTAGAGGCTGAAAAACCTCTAAAAGCAATTATCTGGCCAGAGGCAGCGATTCCACATTTTTTTGAAAATAATCCTGGATTATTTGCGGCAGTCCGCGAGGCCATTCCAGAAGGCGCTCTTTTAATAACAGGCGCCCCCAGGCAAGAAAAAAGTCCTGGTGAAATGTTGCCGAAATATATATGGAACAGCTTATTTGTGTTAAATCCCAAAGGTGAGATTTTGGGGACTTATGACAAATCCCACCTTGTTCCTTTTGGTGAATACGTTCCTCTTCGAAAAATTTTACCTGTTGAAAAGCTAACTCCCGGAACAATTGATTATAGCAAGGGTAATGGAATAAAAACGCTTAATATCCAAGGCGTTCCATCTTTTAGTCCCTTGATCTGTTACGAAGCCATTTTTCCAGGAAATGTGATAGATCCAAACTCAAAGCCAGAGTGGTTATTAAATCTCACTAATGATGCTTGGTATGGTCACACTAGCGGGCCATATCAACACCTAAATATTGTGAGGGTAAGAGCCATTGAAGAAGGGATTCCCCTTGTAAGGGCCGCAAATAATGGCATATCAGCTGTCATTGACGCATATGGAAAAATACTATATCAATTAGATTTAGATGCGATAGGTTTCATAGATTTCGCCTTGCCTAAAAGATTACCTTACAATACAATTTTTAGCTCTTTGCGTGATATTCCTTTCTCGTTTATGATAATAATTGCTTTGCTGGTAAGTTGCTTGGTGCGTAAAAGGATAAGTTATGTCGGGGATCAAAAATCAAAAAAAGAGAATCAATGAGATTGATCAATATATAGGAAATCGTCTCAGACTGAGGCGTATCATGATAGGGCTGACTCAAGAAAAGTTAGCTGAAGCTTTTGGAGTTACAGCTCAACAAGTCCAAAAATATGAAAATGGAATAAACCGAATGGGAGGGAGTCGACTTCTTCAGGCCGGTCAAATTTTAAAGATTCCTGTTCAATACTTTTTTGAAGGATTAGAAGAGCTAGACATCACAGAAGAATCATTAAATAACAATACATCCCACTCTCAAAATGGAAAAACTTCCCCTCTTTCCTCAGAGATAGAAGAATTCCTTTTTGCCCTTAAACAAATTAAAAATAAAAAAATACGGACGCAACTTTTAATGTTTATTAAAACCCTTTCAAAGAACTAAGAACCTGAGCCTGTATTCATAAATTGATAATGCTTAAGTAGAGTAGCATCTTTTCGTAAATTGCAGTACGATACAAAAAGTTTAAACTCCTAACCAAGTTATTAAGTTATGTCACCCTTTTCGAAGCTCATTCACCCAGAAGGATGGCGTTTTGTAGCCATTTTTGCAAGCATAACCCTTCTTCTTTCTTTATTTTCCCACACCCTTGGATGGATCGGAGGGATTCTAACAGCTTGGTGTTTTTATTTTTTTAGAAACCCTGTACGTGTAACTCCCACGCGTGAAGGTTTAATCATTAGCCCCGCTGATGGCAAAATTGTCGCTATTAAAGAAATTGTCCCGCCTTCAGAATGGGAAATGGGTGAAGAACCCCGTACCCGCATTAGTGTCTTTTTGAATGTTTTTGATGTTCACATCAATCGAATTCCAATCTCCGGTCGTATTCGAAAAGCGATTTACCATCCTGGAAAATTTTTTAACGCTTCATTAGACAAGGCAAGTGAATTCAATGAACGCAACACCCTTGTCATTGATTTACAAAATGGCGGCGATTTGGCTGTTGTGCAAATTGCCGGACTCATTGCCAGACGTATTCGATGCGATGTAAGCCGCGATGATACCGTAATTACAGGAAGCCAGTATGGCATTATTAGGTTTGGCAGCCGCACAGACATTTATCTTCCTATTGGTGCAGCGCCTCTCGTGATTGAAGGTCAACGTGTCCTTGGCGGAGAAACTGTGATTGCTGACCTTGAAAGCAATGAGATGGCGCGTCACGGGAGTGTTGTTTAATGCTAAAGCCTAAGGAAAAACGCCGAGAAGGTGGACGTAAAAGCCTTAGGAATCGTTTTCCAGCGCACTTAAAAAACCAACGTCTCAAAGTTCTATCAATCTCGGCCGTTATTCCCAACATTGCGACCCTTTTGGCTTTATGCTCTGGCATGACAGCTATAAGAATGGCAATGCTTGAAAAATGGGAACTTGCTGTTGTTGCGCTGCTTGTTGCGGCCTTTTTAGATGGTATGGATGGAAGGCTTGCTCGTCTTTTAGGAAGCACAAGTCGTTTTGGCGCTGAGCTTGACTCTTTCTCTGACCTTATTAGCTTTGGAGCAGCTCCTGCTATCGTTATGTACATGAAAGGGCTTCATAAGTGGGGAGAGACAGGCTGGTGTATTATTTTATTTTTCACGGTCTGTATGACTTTACGTCTGGCAAGATTTAATACGCGTAGCATTGAAGGCAATTCACCGACGTGGTCTCAAGGTTTTTTCACAGGCGTTCCAGCTCCAGCTGCAGGTTACCTTGCTCTCATGCCGATTATGATTCAGCAGTTTTGCAGCGCACCTTTTTTTGAGTCACCCCTTTTATACGCTATTGTTATGATTGTAACAGGCGGACTGATGATAAGTAGGATCCCTACATTTTCCTTAAAAAAAGTAAAAGTCCCTCAACGTCTAGTCCTTCCCATTATGTTGTTAGCCGTATTAACAGCGTCTGCCATTTATAGCCATCCGTGGTTAACTCTTTCAATGATTGGATTAATTTATCTAGGCTTAATCCCTTTCAGCATCAGGTCCTTTAAACGAGTCAAAGCTGAAACTGCAGTTTTATTAGAGCAAGAAGAAATTTTAAAGGGTGCGTAAAAAAGAATGGTCGGAACGGCGGGATTCGAACCCACGACCCCTATCCCCCCAGAATAGTGCGCTACCAGGCTGCGCTACGTTCCGAATTACCCAAAGTGTTTCAAAAATCCGGGCAGGCCGTTTGAGGGCCCGGGAGCGCAGTGTATATGAAATACATGAGCACCGAAAATCCCAAAAAACAACGAACCCGGAATTTGAAACAGGAAGGGTATAGCTTAAAATATACTCTTAAAGCCTTTTTAAAAGCAACAGATTAAGGGAGTCCTTTGAAAGATAAAACCTTTTCTTTTAAATCCCAACTAATTGCTTTTTAGGACGATAAGTAAAGAATATAAGTGCATTTACTACAATCCCGACCAGTGTTCCATCAAAGGTTGATGTGGAAGCTGAACTGAATTGATTCATTACAAAAACTGCTAAAATTCCAGCAATTGAGCTGACCCAAAATACTTGTGTGGGTTTCACATAACCCATTATTCCTGCAACCAATGGAACTAAAATAAAGGGTGTCCAGAAATTATAGGCATATAAAAGAATATCCAAAACACTTTCTGTACTAGCAGCAAAAGCTGCCCCCATGATTCCAACTGTCAGCGTTGTAATCCGAGATACTATCAGCTCTTGATGCTTTTCTGTGATAGATCTCAAAGGTTTAATGACGTCATGAGCTGCAGCAATCCCAGCAGCATTCAAAAAAGAATCCGCAGAAGACATCACAACCGCAATCATACCAGCAATCGCCAGCCCTTTTAAGCCAACAGGCATAACTGTCATGATCACATGGGGTAAAGCCAAATTCGGATTAATATCTGGACTCAATTTATGTGCTGTAAGACCTATTAAACCAATCATCAAAAAGAATGGGAAAGAAAGAAGGCCACTCCAAAGAGTCCCTTGAACTGTGCTGTAATTATCCTTTCCAATTAACAGGCGCTGCACATAAGGCGGGACTAAGGTCTCACCACAGAAAAAGCTTATAAAAACTCCAAGGAGTGCGTACCAAGGAATATCACGCCCAACAGCGTCAAAATTAGGAGTACTAAGAATTGCTTCCATGCCTCCAGCTTGATTTAAACCCAATATGAACACAAGAGGAAGGGCAACAATCAACACGCAGAAATGAAGCATATCATTGGCGACAACGGCTTTCATACCTCCTAGCGAAGAATAAACGATGACAATGCTTGCTCCAATGACAATCCCCCAAAGCTGAGGAATCCCAAGAAGCACGTTCATCATATATCCAAATGCCCCAAATTGGGCCCCTGCAATACCGGCGCAAACCAAAACTGAAGCAACGCCTGTGAAAATACGAGCCTTTTCCCCATAGAGTCTGCCCATGATATCTCCAACAGAAACAGCATCGCTGAAATTGGTCATACGAGGAGCAACATACTTTGCTATTAAAACTTCTTTAATACTAAATCCCCATAAGCCGATCACGTAAAAAAGTCCCATACGGTACACTTTTTCAGCTAAACCAGAGGTAAACCCTCCGCCAATAAAAGAGGAAGATAAGGTTGCAAAAATGAAGAAAGAGCTATAAGAACGATTTCCAGTAGCATAATCATCAAGCGTTTTTACACTTCGACTTGCCCAAAGACCAACACTTAAAACTGTTAAAAAATACAAAGCTATAATTATGTTGTCTATGTTAAAAGAAAAGTCCACAAAACACTCCCCTTAAGAAAAGTTAATCAATATAAGTTAGGATATTTCTCTTATTGGTGTAAAGGGTCTCGTTGAGGCCTAATAAAAGTTTGAAGCTAGCGCAAGGCTGCAGATTTTTAGATAGGCAATAAAAAACCCTAGAGAAATTCTTATCTATTTTTAACTTTTTGTTAAATTGATTTCGTTATATTAGATTT
>JAIEMR010000170.1 GCA_019751935.1 Alphaproteobacteria bacterium | reverse complement strand
GAAGGCACCTTGGTTGATAAAGTATAATAGTATGTCAAAAAAACCAGCAATCATCGTTAATAAACTGATCAAACAATACGAGTTGGGGCAAATTCGCGAGGATTCCCTTAAGCATACTTTGGAAAATTGGATTAGGGGAAAACGAGGAAATTCTGACAAAAAGAAATTTTTAGCTCTTGATAATATTTCACTGACCATAGAACAAGGTGAAGTTCTTGGGATTTTGGGACACAATGGCGCTGGAAAAAGTACCTTTTTAAAGGTCCTTGCAAGAATTACCCAACCATCATCTGGGTATGCTGAAGTTTATGGCAGAGTTGGAACTCTGCTCGAAATTGGAACAGGTTTCCATCCAGACCTTACAGGTATGGAGAATATCTATCTAAACGGCGCAATTCTTGGGATGAGGGAAAATGAAATTAAAAGCAAGCTAGATGAAATTATTGCTTTTTCAGGGATTGAACAATTCATCTATACTCCTGTCAAATATTATTCAAGCGGAATGACCGTGCGCCTTGCTTTTTCGGTTGCAGCACATTTGGAAGCCGATATTATTTTTCTGGATGAAATTTGGGGGGCAGGTGATTTAGATTTTGCTCAAAAAAGCGTTAAAAAAATGAAGGAAATGGTGAAAAGCGGAAAAACTGTTTTGATTATTTCTCATGATTTAAAGATTCTTTCTGATCTTTCAACGCGTTGTTTGTGGATGAAAAAAGGTCAAGTCATAAGAGATGGGGTACCAAAAGAAGTCATTCAAGATTATAAAAAATCACAAAATTCTCCGGCAGATGTAAGTTAATTCTTTTTTGCATAAGACTCTCTTTCTTTATAATGTTAGGGTGTTTATTAAACTAAAATCAAACAAGGTTCAGTTCTGTGTCTGTTTATCAAAGAGTTTTATCAGGAATTAGGCCCACCGGGCATATCCATTTAGGTAATTATTTAGGAGCCATCCATAACTGGGTAAGAATGGCTAAAAATACAAAAGAACAGTTGTTTTGCATTGTCGATCAACATGCCTTAACGACTGTCGATGATTCAAAAAACTTAAGCGATAACACCAGAACCATTGCGGCCGCTTATATTGCATGCGGCATTGATCCTAATAAAAGCGCTATTTTCGCCCAAAGCCATGTGCCGGCCCACACCGAACTTGGTTGGTACCTCAATTGTTTTGCCCCCTTAGGCTGGCTAAATCGCATGACACAGTTTAAAGACAAAGCTGGAAAAAACAGTGATCGTGCCAATTTAGGTCTTTATGCCTACCCTGTCTTAATGGCAGCGGATATTTTAATTTACAAAGCAACCCACGTTCCCGTTGGTGAAGATCAAAAGCAACATGTGGAATTAGCCCGTGATTTAGCTGGGGTGTTTAATAATCATGCAAATTACGATGTATTTCCTTTGCCAGAACCTATTATTCCAAAAGAAACAGCCCGGATCATGAGCCTCAGGGATGGCCTCAGCAAGATGAGTAAATCTGATTTATCTGATTATTCGCGTATTCATCTTCTTGATGATTCAGATACAATTGCCCTTAAGATTCGCAAAGCAAAAACAGATAGTGACTCTATTCCAGGAACGCCTAAAGAGTTAGAGGGCCGTCCAGAAGCCTCTAATCTTTTGGGAATTTATGCTGCGCTTAGCGATCAAACGATTGAAACTTTATGTGTCCGTTTTGAAGGCCAGACATTTTCATCTGTAAAGCAAGCTTTAACAGATATCTTAATTAGCTCTTTAACCCCAATTCGCGAAAAAATGCTGCATTTATTACAAAATCCAGATGAATTAGATAAAATTCTTTATAAAGGCGCAGAAACAGCAAACTCCTTGGCTGAGCAAAATCTGAAAGAAGTTAGAAATGCGTTGGGATTACTGCCGCGAATAGATCAGCTGAGGAAGGTGTAAAAGGAGTGACGGTCATCGTCATCACGCGTCGCCTTAAGGTCTAGTTCCTGGACTGACCGCCCAATGGATCCTTGGGTCAAGCCCAAGGAAAACTAGTTCTTGTTTAGAAAAAATAAGTTTCCCTTGGACTTGATCCAAGGGTCCATGTGGATTCATTTCAGATGCTGATTTGTAAGTATTTCCTGACCACAAAGCCTACGGCTTTTCGCCATGACACTGTTTTGTTTTCCGTCATCGCGACCGCGAGCTAGCGTGGCGGGTGGCGATCCAGTAAATTTCCTAGATTGCCACGTCGCTCAACGCCCCTCGCAATGACGTAAACTTAATTTATATCAATTCTGTATAAATTATCGCCACTCAAGGCAACTCAGTTTACTTTCCTAGTTTAACCTGCTCAGTTATACCAGTGCTATAAGTAAATACACCGGTTAACGGGTCGTAGGTTCCGCTACCTTCAGCCAATTTCTGTTGAAGTCTTGGTTTTAGCTCGGGGTATACAGGCACAGTTACAGAGCTAGGCTCTCTGTCTATTTCATTAAAAAAAACACGTCCCGATACTTTTGATAATTCGTTCTTTAACGCCGCATTCTCATAGGTCAATTCTCGCATTGAATTTAAAGAAGCGATCAATGCATTTAAGAGTAGTGTTGCATTTTGTGGGTTCTTAAATTCCTCAGCATCATCAAAATCTAAACCTGCTGCCTCTGGCAAACTGGCAAGAATAGAGAGGTGTCCATCTCCCAAAGCTCTCATTAATCTTTGGTAAAAATTAATTTTGCCTTTTCCGCTCTAACTTCTGATGTGGTCCAATCTCTTTCTGCTTCATCAGCCAATATTTCTTGGAACGAACGACCTTTTTCATCTCGCATTCTGTGAATTTCATCTGATACAGCACGAGCTTGTATATGGTCCTTGCTAGTTTTCGCGGAAATATAAGCCCTAATGGCCTCGCCAAATGTTGTGTACACACCACTTCCTACTGTAGGCTTTATTGCCTTAGGCGTCCCTTGTAGGGCTAAGAAAGATTCATCAATAGCTCTAAACGGGTCATCAATCACAGCATCGTTTAGGGCCTTAAGAGCAAACGCGTTAATTGCATGGTGATAATTAGCACTTGGCGCAGATGTATCAAGTATTAACCTTGCAACTAACGGTGTACCGCTTAACTTAGCTTTTAGTTTATCAGCGTCTCCAGCTGCAGAAGCAAGATCTGTATAAAGAGCTTTCATTCCATCCAGTAGGTTTCTAACCTGCCCACCGTTGGCAGAAAAACGAGCAGTATCTAACACCATGAAAGAATCAACCAAGTTTGCATCCAATGTGACTTCATATTCTAACCCCCCTATTTGAGTAGCACGTATAATCCCCCTTGCATTCTTGAGTTTAACATCATCAGCTAAAACCGTTGGGTCATTTAAATCAACTGCTGCTATCACTGCACCAGATAACGTTGTTGATAGCAGCGCCGCTACCAAAATTTTGGTAAAGGTTCTCATTGTTTTTCCTTTTTAAATCTTAAGATTTTGTAATTTTTTTTGTGAATGCTATTTCTATTATTTTCTATAATTCTCTTGAAAATAATTATTAATCCAAATAAATCAATACAGAAAAAATTATTTTACAAAAGTCTCTTATAAAAAGAATAGCATTATACTATTAATCGATGCTTAATATCTGTTCTCTTAACACGGTTGTAGCGCTAATTAAAAGAAGAAATTGAAAAGGTAAATATAGGTTTTAAACCTATCGACTATGGCCTGATTTTACGGCTTTATTATACTGCTCTAATCGCTGAGCTATGGCACTAAAAACGCTTCCCCTTGTAAATCGATAATGAGGGTACTCAGTATCTGCCGGCATTCCATCTTCAAGCAACTTTAGGCCGCATTCTTTATTGGTCAGGATTTCAATGGCTTGGAATATCGATTTAACGGGCCATATAAAGAATTTCCCTTGGCGGATATCTTCCACCACATTTTCTCTTAAGGTCAAATGCTTGCAATTGGAATACGGAATAATCACACCTTGCGTTCCGCCTAGCCCTTGTTCAGCGCAAACTCTATGAAATCCCTCAATTTTATAATGAACCCCGCCAATCGATTGAGCGAGCCCAAATTGATTCATAGATCCCGTAATGCCAATATCTTGGCGAATTGGAAAACCCGAAAGCGATGAGATAATAGCCGCAACCTCTGCCAGCGAGGCGCTATCGCCTTCGATATCACCGTAATTTTGCTCAAACGTTAAAGAACAAGAATAAGACAAAGGAAAGCGCTGAGCGAAAAGAGCGTTTAAAAACCCCTCTAATATCAATGCAGCCTTTTGTTGAATAGGGCCGCCCATTTCGGTCAAGCGTTCAATATTAACAACACCCTCTTCTCCAGCATAGGTCCGTGCACTAATCCTGCTTGGCATACCATAATTATGATCACCTGTTCCAAGCACAGCTAGGCCATTTATTTGTCCAATCGCTAGTCCTTTGGTATCAATCAATACTTGTTTTGCGGCAATTTCTTGATGCGTTCTATCCTCAACGCTTGCATTTCTCAAACGACGCAAATTGATAACCTCAATAAGCGTATCCTTTGAAATAACCGGATTTCCTTCGCTCAAGACGCCAGCTTCGGTCAAAATATCAGCAACCAATTCGAACCGTGCGCTTAATTTCTCCCGGTGCCCAACCCACCTTGAGCTGTAGCCCATCAGATAATCAATGGCATCTTCAGTAATTTGTAATCCTGTTAAGCTTATGGCATTTTGCTGAATCAATTGCCTGTAAACAGTAACATTCTCAGGAGTAGACGGTAAATCTGGGTCAATGTCTGCTTTAATTTTAAAATAAGATCTAAAATCAGGATCATTGAAAAAGAAGGTATAATACCAACTGGGTGAGGCAACCAAAAACACTTGAACATCCAGAGGTATACTATGAGGTTCTGGAGCATTTAATAAGGGCAAACTCCCTTCTCTCACCCTTTCTTCAATGCGAATAACCTGATCTCTAAGCGCCCCTTTGATAAATTCCCAAAGTTCAGGATCTTGGGCCAAAGCTTCTGCGCGCAATACTAAAATTCCGCCATTTGCCATGTGCAAAGCCCCAGGGCGAATCATGGTAAAATTAGTTTCTACAGCACCAGAGGCACTGGTGCGATACTTAATAGAACCAAATAAATTCTCATACGTAGGATGAGCCTCAAGGATGACTTTTGGATGTTTGGAATAACGATGGTCTACAAAAAGATTAACCCCGTACCATTCCTCTAAGCTGAAATTCTTTTTTCCTCCATCCTCGATTTGATCATCCAAAAAATCATCAATGTGATTTAAAATGTCATCCTTTAATTCATCAATCCAACTCCCTAAATAAATACCAAACTCCTCTTGGAATTTTTGAATAAGGGTATGGATAGTTTTTTGCGCCGTGCTTTGCTTAATCTCTTCGGCTTTTTTATTTATTTTTTGACTCGTCAAATGAATGGAAAGGGAAATCCGGTTTAATCTATCTTTGACATCTTGTAAATTAGCGCTTCCATTTTTATCATTTTCAAAATTAGCATCTTTTCTTGATTCTACATTAAATCCATCAGGGTTTTGGACAACTTCATACCCTCTTTCATAAGCATAATGCTTCACTTCGGTAATTTGCTGTTCTATTTGATAATCTAAAGACGCACTTAAAGAATCGATCTGCCTTAGATAATGAGGATTTGTTGTCATTTTATTAAGGATGACTTGTATATTTTTGATAAGATCTTTTGTTTTCTCGGCCAAAATTACCCCAAGCCCTGCTGGCAGTGAATAAGGCCTTGGGCGATGAGCCTCAGAAAAATTATTAAGATAAACTATATCAAGTGGAGCCGGCATGCTCTTAATATATTGCTTTAAATAGGTTAGCGTTGCCGTCATGCGGCCGCTTCTATCTTCACCGACAACAAAAACATGAAACCCTTTGTCTCTCATCTTGAGTCCAAAATGAATGGCTTCTCTGGCTCTGCTATGCGAAGACAAATCAAAGAGAGTTAAAGAGTAATTGTCATATACATCAACCCCGCGCTGCGTAAGTGTAGCAGGAGGATCATAAGGAACACTATCAGAACCGCCATTTTCTATGCTTGAGAAACTAGGAAGTCCAACATGCTCATGTGAAAGTGGTTCTATCTTCATACTTTCAGCATTACTGACTTGTATTAAAATTTAGTTAAAATTTTCCAAGCATACTCGTTGGAAATGGAGCTATCTGTTTTCTGGATCGCCACGATCAGACGCGATGACGCAATTTTCTTCGTCATTACGAGAAGCGTAGCGACGTGGTAATCCAGCTATCTTGAAATGTTTTGAATATATACAGTTATTCCTTTTACCTTTAGCAAAGGAATGATAAAAATGTTCTCTCTTACTTTATTTTGAAACTTAGAAAATGGCTGTAAAAATTGAAAAAAATCTAGGCTTAACTCCAGAGCTTTACAATTATTGTCTGCAAAATTGGCTACGCGAAGATGACATCCTGAAAGCCCTTCGTGAACAAACGACGAAAATGCCAGAAAGATACATGCAGATTTTGCCGCTGCAAGGGCAATTTATGGCCTTTTTGGTTCAATTAATTGGCGCAAAGCGCGTTCTTGAAATCGGCACATACACAGGTTACAGCAGCCTTGTTATGGCAAAGGCTCTGCCAAAAGATGGAAAAATCATAACGTGCGATAAAAATCATGAATGGACCAAAATTGCCAAAACCTATTGGGAAAAGGCGGGAGTATCAGACAAAATTGAACTTCGCCTCGCTCCGGCTCTAGATAGTTTACAAAAATTGCTTGATGAGAATCAGCTATTTGATTTTATTTTTATTGACGCTGATAAGAAAAAATATAACACCTACTATGAAATGTGCTTAAAGCTTTTAGCGCCAAAAGGAATCATAGCCATCGATAATGTGCTGTGGGCCGGAAAAGTGGCTGACTTAGATCAACAAGATGGTTCCACCCTTGAAATCCGAAGTCTGAATCACAACATACATAATGACCAGCGTGTGGACATTTCTCTTGTTCTCATCGGTGATGGATTAACCCTTATTAAAAAGCGGTGAATTATGTTTCAGTCTCTCTATCAAGAAATTACTTATAATGATCCTTTCCTAGATTTCTCTTCTTTTGCAAATCAAAAAGGAAGTATTTTTTTAGACTCTGCGTCTTCCTCTCATCATAAATGGCCATCTGGCACAGGAAGGTATAGTTTTTGGAGTTTTGACCCTGTTTATACCCTGACCAGTAAAAACGGGAAAATTGATTTTAAAGGCCATGCTTTTGAAGGTAACCCATTTGATGTTCTTCAAAAAAGCTTAACAGAATTTAAATGTACAAATCACCCCAACCTTCCCCCGTGGCAAGGCGGAATTGCTGGTTATTTTGCTTATGATCTTTGTCATCATTTGGAAAAACTTCCAAGGCCATCCCAAGATGATGTAGGGACAAAAGATCTTGTCCTTGGCTATTATGACGTCGTTGTAGCCTATGATCATGAGGATAAAAAAGCTTGGATTATTTCAACAGGTTATCCAGAGACCGAGGAGCCCAAACGGTTACAAAAAGCTCAAGAGCGCCTTGATGCTTTTGTGACTTTTATCCAAAAAGCCGAACCTGTATCAATGACTCCCCCACCTGCATTGTCATCTTTGACGTGCAATTTTACGCCTGAAACTTATCAACAGACAGTGCAAAAAGTTATTGATTACATTTATGCAGGTGATGTTTTTCAAACCAATTTATCAAGGCGTATAAGCGGCGACTTACCTGAGGGATATGATCTCTTAGCTCTGTATCAAAAACTACGCAGCGAAAATCCTGCCCCTTTTTCTGCTTACTTTAACGCTGCCCCTACATATCTTTTATCATCATCGCCAGAAAGATTTTTGAAATCTGATCAGGGAAAAATTGAGGCGCGCCCTATAAAAGGGACACGCAAGCGCTCAGCAGACCCCTTGGAGGATGCAAAACTAGCTCGTGAGCTTATGGATTCTGAAAAAGATCAAGCAGAAAACGTTATGATTGTAGATCTAATGCGTAATGATCTCTCGAAGGTTTGTGAGCTTTTCAGTGTACAGGTTCCCTCTTTATTAGAGCTTGAGTCTTATGCAACCGTTCATCATTTGGTTTCAACAGTGACTGGAATTTTAAAGCCTGAATTGGACAACATTGATTTATTAAAAGCAACTTTTCCAGGCGGGTCCATCACGGGTGCCCCTAAAATCAGAGCTATGGAGATTATTGCTGAATTAGAACCTAGCCAACGGGGGCCTTATTGCGGTTCTATTGGGTATATTGGCTTTAATGGAAATATGGACGTAAATATTGCTATTCGGACTTTAACCGCTCAAGAAAATAAAATTTGTTTTCAAGTGGGCGGTGGGATTGTTGCTGACTCTAATCCTTTTGAGGAGTATATTGAGACTGAAACAAAAGCTGCGGCACTTATCAAAATATTAACCAAATAATTTGATCAATCTGCCTACACCTCTTGATATTCGGCTTAAGAAAAGGTACAAAAGTTTCAATAAGATATCAGAATAGTATTTAAGGGAAAAATTGGTGATTAAATCGTTGAGCCCGTTGGTTATCTCCGGAAGGGAAGTTCTTCCGTTAGTAGAAGGCGGCAAAGGAATTTCTGTTTCTAATGGCGAAAGTTCAGGCTCCTGGGCTGCGGCTGGAGGTGTAGGAACTTTTTCAGCTGTAAATGCCGATGCTCTCGATGAAAATGGGGAATTACTTCCAGTTGTTTATTATGGAAAAACCAGAAGAGAACGCCATGATGAACTGATTGAGTTCTCTATTCAAGGCGGTATTACGCAAGCCAGGATTGCTCACGAAGCCTCAAACGGACAAGGCCGCATTCATATGAATGTTTTGTGGGAAATGGGTGCAGTTGAACCTATTTTGCATGGTGTCCTTTCAAAATCTAAAGGTATGGTTCATGGGGTAACGTGCGGCGCGGGAATGCCTTACAAATTGGCTGAGATTTGCGCTCATTACGGCGTTTATTATTACCCAATTGTCTCTTCTGCTCGTGCTTTTCGTATTTTATGGAAAAGAGCCTACAACCGTTTTTCTGATTGGCTTGGCGGCGTTGTGTACGAAGATCCCTGGCTTGCAGGTGGTCACAATGGTATTTCCAACAGCGAAGATCCCTTAAAACCAGAGCCCCCCAAAGAGCGAGTTATTGCCTTAAGGGAAGCTATGAATGAATACGGCTTAACCAATACACCCATTTTTATGGCCGGCGGTGTTTGGGCTTTGAATGAATGGGAAGATTGGCTCGATGATCCAAGAATTGGACCTATCGCTTTTCAATTTGGAACGCGCCCCCTTTTAACTCAGGAAAGTCCTATTTCAAAAGAATGGAAACAAAAATTATTAACCTTGAAAGAGGGAGATATTTACCTAAATCGCTTTAGTCCAACTGGATTTTATTCTTCAGCTGTTCGTAATGATTTCTTGGATGAATTACAAGCGCGTGCGGATCATCAAGTTGCTTATAGTATATCACCCGTTGGCGACCATGTGGCGCCATTTCCGGTTGGTGCTAGAGGAAGACTTGTTTACCTAACGCCTCATGATAAAGAACAGGCGGAAATCTGGGTGTCACAAGGACATACATCAGCGATGCGTACACCTGATTCAACTTTGATTTTTGTAACTCCCAAAAAAGAAAATGAGATTCTAACGGATCAAATTAACTGTATGGGCTGCCTTTCAGCTTGTGCCTTTAGTAACTGGGCACAAAACGAAGAAGGTACAACCGGAAAAAAGGCAGACCCTAGATCTTTTTGTATTCAAAAGACTTTACAAGAAATTAGCCATACAGGAGATGTTAACAACCAATTAATGTTTGCAGGGCACCAAGCTTACCGCTTTGCTAAAGACCCTTTTTACGCTAATGGCTTTGTTCCAACAGTGAAACAATTGGTTGAGCGATTGCAGACAGGGTTGTAGGGAGTAGTTATGTCCCAAGTCATCGTCCGCTTTGCCCCCTCACCAACTGGATATCTCCATATAGGAAGTGCCAGGACGGCTTTATTCAATTGGCTGTTTGCCCACCATCATAAGGGAAAATTCTTACTTAGGATCGAAGATACCGATCGTGCGCGTTCTACGCCAGAGGCGGTGGATGCCATTTTTGACAGTATGAAATGGTTGGGACTAAACTGGGATGATGATGCTGTCTTTCAATTTGCAAGAGCAGGCCGTCATGCTGAGGTTGCTAATCAACTCCTCAAAGAAGGCAAAGCGTATTATTGCTATTGCTCCCCTGATGAATTAGAGCATATGCGCGAACATGCTAAGGCAAATGGTCTTCCCCAGCGTTACAATGGCTTGTGGCGAGACCGCGATCCAAGTGAAGCTCCCAAAGGAGTTGCTCCTGTTATCCGTTTTAAAGCGCCACATACAGGCGAAACCCTTATTGATGATCATGTTCAAGGAACCGTTCGCCTTGATAATGCGCAGCTTGATGATATGGTTCTTTTAAGAGCCGATGGAACGCCTACATATATGTTGTCCGTTGTCGTCGATGATCATGATATGGGAATTACTCACATCATTCGCGGAGATGATCATCTAACCAATGCTTTCCGTCAAAAGCATCTTTATCTTGCAGCCGGCTGGACAGTCCCTGAATTTGCCCATATTCCATTGATTCATGGACCTGATGGTGCAAAATTATCCAAGCGTCATGGTGCACTTGGAGCAGAGCAATATCGAGAAATGGGCTTTTTACCAGAAGCTATGCGCAACTATCTTTTGCGTCTGGGCTGGGGTCATGGCGATGAAGAAATCATTCCAACTGAAAAAGCCATCGAGTGGTTTGACCTTCCAGCCATTGGCAGATCGCCTGCCCGTTTTGATATAGCAAAGCTAACTCATATTAACGCGCATTATATTCGCAACCATGACAATCATGAGCTCGCTAAGCTTATTATTCCGTTTTTATCAGATATACTCGGAGAAGTTCCCTCTAAAGAACAATTAGACCTTTTGACAAAAGGGATGAATGGCCTAAAGGAAAGAGCAAAAACATTAATTGAGCTTGCTGAAAGTGCTCTTATTTATTTCAAAGTCCAGCCTCATGATGAAAAAGCGCTTAAGTTCTGCAGCGATGATCATAAAAAACTGATTCAAAAAGTTATTTTAAAGCTAAAAACTCTTGATGTTTTTGACCATGACGCAGTGGCTGATACAATTAAAAATGCAGCTGAAGAAAACGGGATAAAATTAGGGGATTTAGCCCAGCCCCTTAGGGTTGCCCTTACAGGTCGCACTGTATCCCCAAGCATTTTCGAGATGATGGAAGTTTTAGAAAAAGATGAAACGTTAAAGCGCCTAGAGGCTTTTATAGCCCAATGAAAATCTTAGGAATTGAAACAAGCTGCGATGAAACAGCCGCCGCTGTTGTTCAAGACGAAAGTAATTTAGACAAGCGTATTTTATCAAATATCATTCATTCACAAATTACTGAGCATGAACCCTATGGCGGCGTTGTCCCAGAAATTGCCGCAAGAGCTCATCTATTTTATCTAGAAAACATCATTAAGCGCGCCTTAAAAGAGGCAGATACTTCATTAGATGATATCGATGCAATTGCTGTTACCGCCGGTCCAGGCCTTATCGGCGGCGTCCTTGTAGGGGTTATGACAGCAAAGGCCATGGCCATGGGGCTTCAAAAACCGTTTATTGCCGTTAATCATCTAGAAGCCCATGCATTAACTCCCAGGCTTAGCCATAATATAGAATTTCCCTACCTTTTGCTTCTTGCATCAGGGGGGCATTGCCAGTTTTTGGAAGTTTTAGGCGTTGGCAACTATAGGCTTTTAGGATCAACCATTGACGACGCTGCTGGGGAAGCCTTTGATAAAATCGCAAAATTGATGGACCTTGATTATCCAGGAGGGCCAGCGATGGAACGCGCCGCAATTAATGGGGATATTCATCGTTTTCCCCTGCCCCGACCCCTAAAAGGGAGAGAAGGATGCGATCTTTCTTTTGCAGGTCTCAAAACAGCAGCACGCCTGGTTATTGAAAAACAGCAACCCTTATCGGCTCAAGATATAGCTGATATGTCTGCAAGTTTTCAGCATGCAGTTGCCGAATGTCTTTCGGAAAGAATGCAAAATGCCATTAAGATGACCAAGCTTCCCATAAAACATTTTGTCGTTTCAGGAGGTGTTGCAGCGAACCAAACGATTCGCCAGCATTTACAAAATGTGGCGATTGGGAATACATTAGAGTTCATAGCACCACCTCTTAGACTTTGCACAGATAATGCTGCAATGATTGCGTGGGTTGGAATAGAAAAACTTAAACTTGGCCTAACAGATGATCTTAACTTTGCACCCCGGCCTCGCTGGCCTCTTTAGAAAAGACAATATGTAATGAAAAATCAAAAAAACATTGCTGTCTTAGGTGCTGGTGCATGGGGAACAGCCTTAAGCATCGTTATGCATAAAGCTGAGCATAAGGTTACTCTTTTTCCTCGCCGTATCGAGCAGACTGAAGAAATCCAAAGGACAAGAGAAAACAAGAAATATCTCCAAGGTGTTTCTATAAGCCCTGAAATACAGGTGAACTCAGAATTTGAAACTTTAAAAAATGCAGATATTGTCCTATGGGTTATTCCGACTCAACATTCTGGTGAGATAGCGCAAAAACTTAACTCTTATCTGCCAGCTCATGCCCCTATTGTCATTTGCTCCAAAGGCATTGATGCACATAGCGAAATTATTGATGAACGCTCTCTTTTAACAGCCGTGATAGGTAGGGAGCTTTCCAATCCATTAGCTGTTTTATCAGGCCCCAACTTTGCAATTGAAATTGCTCAAGGGCTGCCTGCAGCAGCTACTCTTGCCGCATCCTCTTCTGAACTTGCTTTTAGCTTGGCAGACATCTTAAAGAATCCTTTTTATCGAATTTATGCCAGCGATGATCCTATAGGAGTTCAAGTTGCAGGCGCTGTCAAAAACGTCATTGCCATTGCCAGTGGCATCGTTCTTGGAAAAAACCTTGGAAACAATGCCAATGCTGCCCTTATTACCAGAGGCCTTGCAGAAATGCGGCGCCTTGGCCTTGCTCTTGGTGGAAAATTGGAAACATTTTTAGGGCTTGCTGCTGTGGGGGATTTGACTTTAACCTGTTCTAGTCGGCAATCCCGCAATATGAGTTTAGGAGCTGCGTTGGGAACAGGAGAAAAATTAAGAGATATTCTCGAACACACTCACACCGTAGCTGAAGGAGTTTATACAGCCGAAGCTGTTCATAAACTTTCTACACTAAAATCTATATCGATGCCGATTTGCGAGGCAGTCTATAAAATTTTGTATCATAACGAAAATGTTGATGATGTCATTAAGTCTCTTTTAGCTCGGAAAACGACATGGGAAGACTCTTAAGGAGAAAAACTTATGAAATATTGGCTGATAAAAACTGAGCCTGGAACCTGGTCCTGGGCGGATCAAAAAAAACATAGCGTTACGCATTGGGATGGTGTCCGTAATTACCAAGCAGCTAACAATTTAAAAGCCATGAAGGTCGGGGACCAATGTTTTTTCTATCACTCCGTTAGTGAAAAAAGTATCGTTGGAATTGTTGAAGTTGTCAAAACAGCTTACCTTGATCCAACCGATGAAACGCGTCGTTTTGTGATGGTAGATGTTAAGTATCTTAAAGATCTTCATAAACCCGTCAGCTTAGAAATCATAAAAAATGATCCTCGTTTATCTCATCTTGCTCTGGTCAAACAATCAAGACTTTCAGTAATGCCGATTGGCCCAGATGAATGGAAAATAATTTTAGAGCATAGTTTATGAGCCTTACAGCCCTACAAAAACAGCAAGAAACCGTCATATGTATTTTGGTTTTTGCACTTTGTCCCTTAGCTTTCTTTTTTTCAAGAAGTGCGACTTGGGTTCTGACTATAGGCGGCGTGTTGGGTTTCTTAATAGCCAGAAAGTCAATATTCAGCATCTTCTCTCACCCTTTTCTTCTGAGTATTTTATCCCTTATAGCTTTTGGTGGTCTTAGCAGCATTTGGTCAGTTGATCCTTTGACATCTTTATCCTTAACAGCTCGTCTTTTGGGAAATTTCATCTTAGGAGTCAGTTGGTGTGCTCTTCTTTTACAGCAATCTTCAGAATCCATTCAAAGAATTTTGCGTTTCCTAATTGCAGGCGTTTGTGTGGCAGCCATTTTACTGCTAGGTGATTATCTTTTACACAATCCCTGGCAAAACCTTTTACACATCAGTTCTGCAAAAGCATTTGTGCCTTTGGCTATTATGTTAACAATTACAGCGTGGCCTATTGCTCTTTGGTTTTCAGAAAAATGTAACCCTTTTGTTTCCATTTTTTTTCTTATCGTAGTAGCAGTTTTATTGCTCATTATTGACTGCGATACCGCCCCCCTTGCCATCATCATCGGCTTAATTGCCGGAGGAATTAGCTATAGATGGATCCCCCTCACAGCCCGATTTGGACAAATTATATCAACAGTTTTTATTATGTCTTTACCCTTTATGATAGGAACTTACCTTACCTCTGAGCGCATTCATCAAGTTAATGAAAAGATCCATGTTTTTAGCCATATCCATAGGCTTTACACGTGGCAAAATATTAGTCAAAAAATTGAGAAAAAATGGGTTTTAGGATATGGGCTTGATACATCTCGCCACGAAACTGTGGGAGGCGAGATGAAGAACTGGCCCCTTACAAAACACAATGGGGAACGGATTTTTATTTACACCAAAGCCATTCCCATGCACCCTCATAATGCACCTTTACAATGGTGGCTTGAACTTGGAATCATAGGCGCCCTTCTTGGAGCGTTCATTAACTATCAATGCCTTGGGTATATAAGATCTTTGCAAGACCACATGAAGGCTGCTTTAACCTTGGGGCTCTTTATAAATGTCAGCTTTATAGCCTATGTTAATCTAGGATTTTGGCAAAATTGGTGGCTTTCTAGTTTGTGGATTTTAGGCGGGCTGATGATCGCTTTTGTACGTTCGAATCGGTTTTGAACGCTCAGTAAATTAGACTTGCTGTTTGAAGGCTTTTGCGGCAATATAGGGCCAAGTTTATTTATAAAATAAACGGATGGGTGGCCGAGCGGTTGAAGGCACCGGTCTTGAAAACCGGCGAGGGTGCAAGCTCTCCGTGGGTTCGAATCCCACCCCATCCGCCAGAACTCCAGTCCCAGCGCATCCGCGCCAGACCACAAGACGCCCGTGCGGCGTTACGTGCGTTCCGTTGCGGAAGACTTTATTGTCCCGCCATGCAT
>JAIEMR010000159.1 GCA_019751935.1 Alphaproteobacteria bacterium | reverse complement strand
TATAAAACCATGAAACAATACCTAGATCCAATCGGCGTACATGTTGATATTTTAACCGGCCGTGAAAAGGGGCTGGCCCGTAAAAAGATTTTAGAAAACCTTGAAAACGGGACCATCCAATTTCTTGTTGGAACCCATGCGGTTATCCAAGACACAGTCAATTTTAAAAACTTAGGCCTTGCCATTGTTGACGAACAACACCGTTTTGGCGTTGAACAACGGGCAACTTTGTGCGCAAAAGGCAATAACCCGCACATCCTGAGTATGACCGCAACCCCCATTCCCCGCACCTTGCAGCTGGCCAATTATGGCGATATGGACGTTTCCATTTTGCGTGAAAAACCACCGGGAAGGCAAACAATTGTAACGCGGTCTATGTCCTTAAAACGATTGGATGAGGTAGTAGAAGCCTTAGTGCGAGCGATGGAAAACAAACAACAGATTTACTGGGTTTGCCCGTTGGTTGAGGAATCAGAAAAGGTTGACCTTTCGGCTGTAACGGAACGATTTGCTCATTTATCTGAGGTGTTTCCTGGGAAGGTTGCACTCATTCACGGCAAAATGAAATCTCAAGACAAAGAAAAAGCGATGGAGACGTTCAGTAGCGGCGAAGCGCAAATCTTGATTGCCACCACCGTGATTGAGGTTGGCGTTGATGTCCCGTCCGCAACCATTATGGTGATTGAACATGCCGAACGCTTTGGCCTTGCCCAGTTGCACCAATTAAGGGGGCGTGTTGGAAGGGGCAGCGAAGCATCCAGTTGCTTATTGCTTTATGATTCAGGCCTAACCCCCATTGCCCGCAAACGCATCGAAACCATGCGCGCAACCGATGACGGGTTCGTAGTGGCTGAAGCAGATTTAAGACTACGCGGATCAGGAGAGATTTTGGGTACCAAACAAAGCGGCCTGCCGCGCTTTCGCTTTGTTGATTTTTCTGACAAGGAAAATGATCACTATGAACTGTATTCTGACTTTTTATCGCTTGCCAACAAGGAAGCCAGACAAATCTCTAAAAGTGATCCATTATTAGAATCAGAACGCGGAAAAGCCTTGCAGTTATTACTGCGATTGTTTGGAAAAGACGATGTGCTGAGATATAAGCGGGCGGGGTGATTGGAAGGATTAACTAAAGGAAAGTGGATTTTCTTTTAATTAGCTCATCGACAATTAAAGAACTTTTAATTAGCAAAACCTTAATTAAAGGAAAGTGGATTTTCTTTTAATTAGCTCATCGACAATTAAAGAACTTTTAATTAGCAAAATCTTAATTAAAAGAAAAGGGGTTTTCTTTTAATTAGTTCATCGACAATTAAAGAACTTTTAGTTAGGATATTGCTAAATAAAAGAAAAGTGGCTTTGTGTTATTTAATGAAACAAGAAATGAAGCAACGTCTTGGTGAAAAGATAAAATGTAACGTGGGAGGTGAAAGCTATTATACTTATATGCCCAAACCCCTACCTCCAGAACCTCCTCTCGTCTTAGAGTCTATTTATCCCCTATTAGACAGGGCAAACATGGCATTAGGTAGACTTGATGGCATGAGCATGATCCTCCCTGATATTTCCTTATTTCTTTACATGTATGTACGAAAAGAAGCAGTCCTTTCTTCACAAATTGAAGGAACTCAATCTTCTCTCTCTGATTTCTTATTATTTGAAAGCAATGATACCCCAGGAGCCATCATCGACGACGTTACAGAAGTTTCAAATTATGTTGCTGCTATGAATTATGGGCTGGAGAAAATAAAAGAAGGGTTTCCTTTATCATTAAGGCTCATTCGGGAAATTCACGGCATTCTTTTGGCAAAAGGACGCGGCCAAACAAAGCAGCCTGGTGAATTCAGACGTTCTCAAAATTGGATAGGCGGAACAAGACCAGGTAATGCTCATTTTGTGCCCGTTTCACCAGAAAAATTGATGGAAAGTTTGGATGCTTTTGAAAAATATCTGCATGATGATAAGCATCCTTTGCCTGCGCTGATAAAAGCGGGACTGATCCATGTGCAGTTTGAAACCATACATCCATTTTTAGATGGAAATGGCAGACTGGGAAGACTCTTAATTACCTTTCTTTTATGTGCGGCCGGGCTTTTGAAATCTCCTTTACTTTACCTGAGTCTTTATTTCAAAACCAATCGCCAATTATACTATGACCATTTACAGCTTGTTAGAGAAAAAGGAGATTGGGAAGAATGGCTTATTTTCTTTTTGAAAGGAGTTATTGAAACAGCAAATCAAGCTTTTGAAACAGCTCAGCAAATTGTCGCTCTATTTAATGAGCATAGAGAAAAAATTGAAAAACTGGGAAAGACATCGGCTTCGATGCTGATTGTTCATAATCACCTTCAACGTAATCCTCTTACAAGCATAGGGAAAGTAATTGAAAAATGTGCCCTTAGTTTCCCAACCGTTTCACGTTCTTTTGAAGATTTGGAAAAACTAGGCATCGTGAAGGAAATAACCGGCAAAGGACGAAGAAGAGTTTACGTTTATAAAACGTATCTAGATTTGCTATCAAAAGGAACTGAGCCGCTTTGAACATCCTAGGTTTTAACGTCTTTTAATAATAACGATTCACTTAAACGCAGTCAGCATAGACCCTTGGTCGGGGCCCAAGGGAAATTAGGTTTGGGCGCGGTGACAATGATCAAACCGTGGAAAATCACCCTCCCATATTAATACGATTTACAGTTTCTCTGTAATCCAGACCGCCGCACGACTCTCTTCTCACCACACTCATCCTTAGTTTTCATATGGTTTAACCACAGGATCAATGAGGATTAAAGTGAGGGCTCTTCTGGCAGCATTAAAGACATTTAAGAAAATTCTAAAAAGCAAAAGTTCTCTCTAGATCGCCACGATTCGCTCGCGATGACGAAAAGCGTTATCATTTTATAATGTGACCAACTATAACTCTGTGATCAAACCACCATAAGAAGTTGGTGAAATTACCAATCTGAAATGTATCAGGGATTTTATACACTTTCTGTTAACTTTTTTTCTCTAAGATCATCTTCAGATACAAACTACATGGTGTACCTGATGCAATTTTCTTTTCGTACCATTTTAAAATTTTTCATAGTTAGCTTAATATTCAAAGTCCCAAGCCAACTTCTATGCCGCAGAAACTTTGTATGCCGGTATTAAAATGGGTTTTGAAGTAGAAGTTAATAGCACTCGTTAAATATAAACCTATGGCAGATGAAAGGTGCTTAAGACATAAGAAACTGCTGGAGACAAAAGATAGCTACAAATGAACTATTATGGTGTTTAGAAGTTGATAGTTCTAACAAAGATATTGAATTTGTGTCACCTCCTTTTTCTTTGCCAAGGAAATACGAAAAATTAAAAAAGGTAAATTAAAATGTCAATAGATATAGACGAAGATTTTATAGAAGAGTTGCTCAATATTTTACCTGCTTGGTTATGGGGATTTATCATTGTAGGTGTTGTGGCTCTTTTATTTGGGTTGATAATGTTTCAATATATTATTCCACTTTACAGAAAGTCATATCTCAAAACCTTTCACCTTACATTGAATGAGGAGCGATCTTCTTTTTCAAAAACCAAACAAAGAGATGGCAAAATAAGCACCCACATTTATGCTTTTTTTGAAGCAAAAAATAAGCTGAATGAGCCTTTACATATCAATAAAGCGAAAATTTTAAAACCAAAGATAAAAAGCAATTATACAATTCATATTAATACTCAAGGATCTAATGGTCTTTTCGATCAGAATTCTATTCCTGCCAACTCTAGTAGAGAGGTGGTGATAAGCTTTCTTATTGAAGAAGATTTAAAGCAAAAAGACGATACGCTTAAAATTAAGCTGGCCATTTTCGATTCAGCTGGGAATGAACAAATTGAGGAGGTCGTTTTTAAAACACCTAAAAATTAATTTTGGATCCTAGTTTTTGACATCTTTTTAATAATAAAATTCACCCGAACGCAATCAGCATGGCTCCTTGGGTCAGGCCCAAGGAAAACTCTGAGTGTGGCTACTGGAAAAGGACAAGAGGAAACCAACCAAAGTTTTCCTGGATGGCCACGTCGCTATCGCTCCTCGTGATGACGAGAATCATTATCACTTCATAAGAATAAAATTTTAGATAAATTGTTTGTTAATCTTTTCTGCTGTACCATAAATCATGCCACAGAAAGGATGTATCAAAGTGATTTTCAGAAAACTTGGCGTTATTATTTGCCTATCTCTTTGTTTCAATAATACCGCTCAAGCCAGCACACTCTTCGAAGGAGTATATGAAGAAGCCTTAAACTTGGCTAAAATCGTTGTATCTTACTGCCCCAGTCCCTTAAAAAGTTTCTCACCTGTCAAGGCAAACATAGGCTCTTCCTTCAGTGATGATGAAGATGATGAGCTTATGGTGGAAACTCGTTTGCCTCGCAAAAGCGTATTTTATATATCGCCAGCCCCAGAGCCAATACCTTTCGAAATCGGTATCATTTTTTCTAGGAATCCATTGACTATAGATGCCATGCAACACCGTTTATTTTATAATTTGTTAGATGCCTCTGAGCAGAGGCATACCTACCCAGATTTCTTTTTTAATCCATCCAGTGTTCTGGATCAAAGCTATCCACTCAGTGTCGTGGAACTTTACAGAGCACCCCTGCCCAGCATGGCAGCAACGGCCACATCCTTTTCCTTACTGCCGCGGGATGAGCCAAATTCAAAGGCATATGCATCTTTTAGGCAGGCGCCAAAGATACCAGCAACCGTTGAGATAATACCAACTGCCTCGCCAGGCAGGGCTTCGGAATAAAAGGCCAAGGATGCCAAACACATGATTAATCCCATAGCAGCAGAAACCACCATGATATCAGCACGCACATTTTTATGCCCCACCTGGGCAAGAGCAATGTCGCGGTTTCTGGCATTCTGCCTGTCTTGTAAGGTTGCGACCTCAAGATCTTTGTCCATTTCCAAAACTGCTTTTTGAAATTCGATAACAGCACTAGGGTTTTCTTTAAGATTAGAAACAGCGCCAGCTGCATCATCGCAGCCCGTTATTTTCTGAGCTATATTAACAACCTGCGCAGCAACGTCTTGCGCCTGATTGCCTCCTAGCCATCTGGCAATCATAGGCGCAAATTCAGCCAAACCAAAGGCAGCAGCGATAAGGGGAAAAGCCATAATTTAGACTCCTAATTGATAAAATTGATGAAGGCCTAAGCAAAATTTAGGTAAACGGTTTTGGGCCCATTTGGGCTCTTTTAAAAGAATACGGCTAAAATAATGATCACAGCCTTTGGTCAAATCAGGCCATTTATTTGCAATCAGTGCAGCAGCAACCTGTTGGCAGGTTTTAAAAATGGGATCATCTTTGGATACATTTTGAATCACCGCAAGGTTAGGATCACCCTGGTTCCAACAGGAAAACTGCCATGGTTTTTGGCAAACCTCTGCAATTGATTTTCCAAACCAACCGCCATTTTGAACGCGGTTCATAATCACATTGCCAATAGCAATTAAGGCTGCTAATCCGCCGTTTGGTTTATTGTATTCACCCCTGCCCTCGCCATACAGAGTGCGGGCAAAGATATCCAGATCATTTTCTGGCATGATTTTTTCCTTTCCTAGAAATTTATTGACTTTCTATTACGTACGATATATTGTACTTTATATAGTAAATAAAAATGGGAGAGATCCATGGAAGTCATCAGCTATTCAGAATTAAGAAATTCTCTAAAAGCCATCATGGACAAAGCTTATGCCGACCATGACCCTGTTATTATCACAAGAAAATCTGGCCATCATATGGTTCTTGTTTCCTTAGATGATTTCAAAGCCATGGAAGAAACCAGTTACCTTTTGTCTAACCCTAAAAATGCTGAACGGCTGAAATCATCATTACAGCATTCCAAAAGCGGTAACGTAAAAGTGATTGAGATCTAAAGAGTGAACATTTGTTTCACCCCAGAGGCTTTTGAAGATTATCTGTATTGGCAAACCCAAGATAAAAAAACCTTAAAAAGAATCCATGAACTTTTAAAATCGATTCAAAGAGACTCGTATGGCGGCATTGGTAAACCTGAACGTCTTCGCTGGGATCTCAATGGCTGTTGGTCACGGCGTATTGATCAAGAGCACCGCCTTGTTTACCGCATAGAAGGTAATTCTATACACATCTTGGCTTGCCGTTTTCATTACGAATAATTTCTGAAAATGATAATTGCAATTTAAGGCTCTAAAATAATTTTCATTTCAATTTCTTAATTTTTCTTGAATTAAAATTAATATTTCTTTATATATCGACTATATTTTTACTTATTTTTTCTGGCGTTAAGGTCGATTTATTATGTTTGTTTTGCGTTTTCTTCATCCATTTAAATTTATACTTATTTGCTTATTTTTTGTTTTAACGGCATTTTTCTCTGTTGCCATAGCATCCGACGATGAAGAGATGAGTGAGTCTGCAGTGCCTGTCCAAGAAAAGGCAGAAGATAACTCAATCCCAGGTCTTGATCTCACTGAGATTATCAGGTTTTGTGAGGGTAAAGATCTAAAAACCTACCATGAAGATCGACAAAATGCTCTTGATATCCTTAAGGCAGATCAATTTGAACAGTTTGCTGCTCTTGTTGATGATGATGAGGCTGTCGGAGTTCTGCTCCTGCAACAAGATTCAGTGGGTAAGTTTGCTGTAACAGATTTTATAGTAGAAGCAACGACAATAAGCCCACGGCTTGTAAAAATATTGACAACTCCCCGTAGCGATAAGAAGGATACTCTTTTAATGGCCTTAGCTATGAGAGATTATCATGTTGGAAAAAAACTAAAAGCACTCAAAGCTAAAGGCATAGATATCTCTCAAAAAGATATTTACGGAAACACAGTGACAAGCATTGATGAAAATTTGAGAAACAGCCTTAGCATTAGTGATTTTATAGCTTTGAGTAATCCTCAAGCGAAGCATTATTCTCAACAAAAATTGAATGAACAATTATGGATGGATATCCAAATAGATCCATATGCTGCTTATATAAGGAAACTTTGGAACAGCCAAAGGACCTCAATGAATCCTTCTGATTTTGCAGCCATCGCTTTAAGGGCGGTTCAAAATCAATATCCAACACCTGTTCATCACGCATTTTTGTTTCGTGACTCCCTCTTTTATTTGGATTCAGATGTAGAGAAAGCAGCCGCTTTATGGGAAAGTTTTTTCAGGGCTTATGATAGCCTGTTAAAACCAAGCGATAGGGAAGAACAGCAAAAATTCTCTCTTAACAGTCGTGTTGTAAAGGTTGTTTCTGAACATATAGACAATGCAGAATTACAACAAGCAGTTGTTCAATTGATAAATGGCACCTCTTGGCTTGGGGTTCAATTCAGAGAAGTAAATGAAGATGCAGATAAACTTGAAACTGAAATTTATGTTTTAGGTGTCAGGAATTATATACTACATCTAGAAACAAAAACTGATGAAGTTTTTGAGGGTAAAGATAGCCTACTCATAAATACTTTCTATCCTACCTCTCTTCATGAAGAAACTGAGACATTAGATCAACTTCGATGGCATCAGTTGAAATATACTGTAGTTGCTTTGTACGCTTTGAATCGACTTGATGATCATTCTGTCGGCTCTAAACGGCAACGCGAATTAAATGACGATGAAATCTTTTCTTACATTGATGGCATTTTCCCGACGTTAAAAATAGATTCAAAAGCTATATTTCATGGTGTTAAATCTCGCTTACCCGCAGGCTCTGACGCTCTGGATTTTTAAATCAGGGCAACTCATTAACCTTGATCATCGTCATGGCGAGCAACGAAGTTGCGTGGCCATCCAGGAAAACAGCCTTTGTGACAAAGCAGCCTTCTGGATCACCACGCCCCTTCGGGGCTCGTGATGACGATAATTGCCAAAGTAAAAGTTTCGTAAAAATTTTCTAAACTTAGAATCGAATTTAGTGTAAAGTTTCTATCATTTAGCCTCTCTTAAGTTCAGGAAATAGTTTATCATGCTTTTTTTGCGGGTTTTTGCCTTAGCATTTGTTTTAACTGGATTTTCTTTTGTTGCCATGGCAGCTGATTCAAAAGAAGGTAAGAAGGAAGTAATCGGTGGTCTTGAACGTATTAAAAGCTCCTTTTCAAACGGAGATTTAAGATCATTTCTTATAGCCCACCGCGATAGATATAAAAGGAATTATCTTTATTCTATTGAGTTAGCTGAATTTGACCAATTCGCAGATATCATTGGTGATGGCCTAATTGTTGGCAATCTCCTCTTAGAAGTAGATTCAAATGGCAAATTCGCAATTGATGATTTTATCTCTGAAGGGACAGAAATAAGCCCACGCCTTGCGGCAATCCTAACAACGCCCCGCAGTGGTAAGGGTGACACACTTTTAATGGCCTTAGCCATGAGGGATGAGAACTTTGAAAAGAAGCTAGAAACACTTGGAAAACGAGGAGTATCAGTTTGGGAAAAAGATATTTATGGCAATACCGCTAGCTTCCTTTCTTATCGTTTAAGCTCTATTAAGAAAGATGGTTTTTGTCAATTAATAGATAGGGAACGCTTCAAAGACCTTACTCCGCAGTTATGGCGAGATGTTAAAGAATACTTAAGCTATATAAGAGGGCTTCGGGATGAAGAAATCACCCCTCTTGATTTTATAAGCACTGCTTTGCTTGCTGTTTGTAGACAGGAACAAACAGGGGTTCATAATGCCTTTTTGCTTCGTGATCCCAGCACTTATTCAAACGCAGACGTAGAACAAGCAGATGCTCTGTGGACAGATTTTATAAGAGCTGTTCATAGTTTTTCGGCTCGAAAAGACACATCTGATTCGCCGGCCCAAGAAAGCACAGAACAAATACCTCCACTTAGCTTGTGTGTTTTGCATGCTGTTTCCTTATATTCTGGCTATTTAAAAGAACTGCAAGAAGCTGAAACACAACTGATAAGCAATACCAGCCGGTTGGGTTTTGTGCCTCTAGGAACAATGTCTAAAGAAGAGCTACCTTACATTAATGAGCTTTATATTAAGGCCATTAAGCACTATGTAAAAGGCGAGATAGAGAAAAATAGATCCCTATATTCTTGGGAACATTTCCGTATTCTACAACAGGTTTTCTTTAGACCTTCTTTAGTGACACTTGATACAGAACAACAAAAACAATTATTTAGACATCAATTATTCTGTACGGTGGGCGCTTTGTATGCGCTGAATGAGCTGTATGATAAGATTAAAGAAGACCTGCATACTAAAGGTCACGCTGGATATTCGTATAAAGGGGAGAAAAAGCCTGAAGATAAACTTTTTGATGACATCGACGAAGCCTTGAAAGAAAGAATGCCAACCGGGGTACCGGTGAACTCAAGAGCCATCTTCCAAGGCATTAAAGATAATTTACCCGAAGGCTCTGACGCTTTCGTGTTTTAGGAATTATCTGATCGATTAATGTCCGGAATTTAGTCGAACCGCTTCTCCCAAAATACCACCGTCATCACGAGGAGCGATAGCGACGTGGTGATCCAGAGCCTGTTTTGTTAGAAAGACTATTTTTCTGGATTGCCACGGAACGATGTTCCTCGCAATGACGATGAGGCACTTAAGCAGCTACCCCACCAGCACTTGCCAACAATCGGCTTGTGCCTCAAAGTCAGAACTGACGTGGGCCTGCTTACAAAAATACAAAGCCTTTTTATAATTTACCCAATCACCGTAAACATAGCGAATTCCTGCCGTCCATTCTCCCCGCACATTAGGTAAGTACTTGGGCAAAACAAAGGGACCAAACATGCGGCCAAAAGTTCCTTCGATAATCAGTTGATCACCCTCTTGGCGGATTTCTTTAATGCCTTCAGCCATCAGAGGGCCGCTTTCTAAAGCAGTTAAACGTTCATCAAGATGTTTAAAATTCCCATCTATTTCTTGGACACTCAAAGGTGCCCCTTTATACTCGCGGTAAACGATAGGCATGGTTTTCTCCTTTCTGAAAAGTGATTTCAATGAATTTTGTTGAAGGGTCATTTTGCTTATAGGCAAGCGATGTGTACTTTTGAAAATGCCCATCGCCGTTTTCATCAACGCCAACATTGACATTCAAAACAACACTTCCCGTTTCAATGTCGCCAGCTAGATTCGAAAGGCTCGCCTCCTCCATCATCACAGCGTTTGGATTAGATGCACCCTTTGCCCAGACAGAGGCTTTTATTAAAAAGACCCCCGTTTTAATCCCGTCAATAATCGGCGTAAAAAGAATTTGTTCAATCTGATCCAAACTGCAAGAATCTCTATAATATCCCCCATACCCCCAAATCGGCTGACCGTTCTCAGTTCCAGGCGGAGTTACGATCACCTTTTTATTGGCCAAATCTTGACGAATCGTGTGGGTGATATTGCCTTGGGTTACAAATCGTTTTTCATACAAAACCGTATTCAAAACGTCTGCCTCTAAAGTCCCATCTATGATGGACTCAAAAACTAACTGCACACCCTCGTAAAGGCCATTTTCTGCCATATCACTTTTACCTTGATAAAGCATGCATGGCTCGAAGCTTCGACCTTGCCTGAACATAACGATTTCTGTGGTTTTCTCAGTCCCTTTAATGGGCAGAATTTTAGCCTTTATAGTCAACGTTTTTGGCAAATTCGCCTGGAGTGAGGCAAGATTTGAAAAAGGCTCAAGGTGTCCGATTTGAAATGAAGGTGGATCGTGATTAATTCGCTCGGTGCTCATGGCTATATGCCCCTTTGGAAAGGGCCGTCTAGATTTGGAGTGGAATGTCATGATTTTGGGTCCTTTACTTAACGTCATTATTTTCTCGTCATCACGAGGAGCCATAAGGCGACGTGGTGATCTAGAGGCTGTTTTGTTAGAAAGGCTGTTTTCTGGATGGCCACGCAACTTCGTTGCTCGCCATGACGATAACCCGATGGACTCTCATCCCAACCCAATCTGCCTAGGCGCGGACCATGACCCCAGTACATCCAAATAAATATGATGCTCCAACATGCCTTTTGTCCTAAGGTCCAATAACTCTACGTCAATAACCGTCGGCATTTCATTTAAACAACTAAGGGTGTTTTCTCTTGCCGGATATTCATTTTCAAAAA
The DNA here is from genome assembly GCA_019751935.1 of Alphaproteobacteria bacterium. Lineage (GTDB taxonomy): Bacteria > Pseudomonadota > Alphaproteobacteria > Paracaedibacterales > CAIULA01 > CAIULA01. Next base: position 4,147 of record JAIEMR010000159.1, on the reverse strand, counting down.
GATGCTGGCATTGTTTTTCAGCGTCCCCTTTGACATCGATCCTTTTAATAAAATCATGAAGGCTTAAACCATAAGGATTAAGAAGCCCTTCTTTTGGGGTTTGATGATGATAGCTTTTAAAACGAATTTCAGACGGTGTTATAAAATGGGAATGCTGTTTTTCAAGACAGTAATCCTCTTCTACATAACCATCATTAACCGGCAAATTATTGATAGGCGTTTCTTGAATTCCTGCCGCAACGCTTAAGCGGATTTTGGCAATCGCTCCAGAAGGCGTTATTGAAAAGTTATATTCTGTAACCTTTCCGGTAACTTCACCGCCTGGAATTTTATCCGATTTTATATATACGGAATCATTCAAGGTTACATCCACAGCACTTAACAAAGGTACTTCGAATTCAATCTCAATGCATCTGCTGCTTCCGGCTAAATGAGCCTTAGCAATTTCTAAGGCATGGGTAATAGCCATCTGCCCGCGTTCGCTTATAAAAAAACTAGAGGCGCCAGAATTCACAAGTACGTTTTCAAGAGACTGCAACTGAAGGCGCAATATTTTTTGTTTGGCCCGAATATGCCCTTTTAACTGAGAGGATTGATGAAGGGTGAAATGCACAACCTCTCTTCGTTTTTGAAAGTAATGCCAATAAACCCACAACTCCCCTTTAAACCAAGACCGTTTAAGACGCACCGATTCCGGTTTTCCATCGTTAAGCATTGTAATCAGCGGCGTTACCGTTGGATAAATATCTAAAATGCCAGTTGTTGGCGGCGTAAAAGGCTTTAATTTGCTTTGGACAACTTGATACCCAGATTGCTTTAAACTAGCAGCCGGACCTATCTTATCAAAAGCCTTTGGCCACTGCTTTACCAGTTGATCTGGAGTCAACGTATTGACCATTCTTTTGGGAAATTTTTTAGCAATTGCTGAAAAAAGATTTATTTTTCCCTCTGCCTTTTGAATCCATTCTGCGCTTATTTCCACGGTTACTGAATCAAGAAGCGTATCGCCCAGACTCATTTTTAAGCTATCAGTTAGAATATTATTTGATAAATCAAAAACCCGGCCGCCGCCAAATAAATTGCTAAGACTTACAGTGCCTCGGCATCGATCCCACGTAAACAGATCCGATCTTGCCTCTAAAACATTTATGGGATTTTCATCAGCTGGCGCTATAAACAATTCATCATAAACCAAAGGCTGTTTAAGAGATTCAGAGAGCCTTCTCAGCTGTTCATTGGCATCATCCGGTTCGCTTGTATATTCGATTTCAGCCAGATCTTCAGCCATTTGACGCGGGAAACCAACGCGCTTGCCTTTGAATAGCAGGTGTTTTTTAGAGTCATGCTCACACACAATGCTGCCATATAAGGGAATTTTTGATAACGCATCGTCCCTTTTAACCACAAGTTTGGCAAAAGCCGTCTCATTTTCCCTTTGAGAAATGGTAAGGTTAAATACTTTGATGTCTTCTATGGAGCAAGTGTTCTCATGACCCGTTTCAAATAAGTGTGTTTTCATTGATTTATCGTCCTTAAATTTAGACCTCGACATAGCCTTTGCAAGAAGTTAAAGTTGTCGAAAGAAAAAACAAACTCACTTGAAAATCATGAGCACCAACACCATTTCTAGAACAGGGACTTCTTCTTCTGTGTTTCATAAAATGAACGATGCATTACTTTCTGTGCCATTTTTTAAATGGTTTATCAGCAAAGGATACTCACAAGGTGTTTTTTGGGCCGTTATGATTTCCGTTGTCAGCGTTACCAATGATGTGCTCATGCGTTTTTTGGGAGAACGTTTACACCCTGTAGAAATTTCTTTCTTTCGCTTTTTCTTTAGTATGGTTTCGATACTGGCCTTGATGGTCTCGAGTGGCTCTACCCTTTTCAAAACAAAGCGGCCCATGATGCATGTATTGCGTGCTATTCTTGGGGCCCTTGCGCTTGGTCTGTGTTGCTATTCCGTCAACATTATGCCGCTTTCTGAAAACACAACCATTATGTTCTGCGAACCTTTATTCTTTCTTCCTCTTGCTTATATCCTTTTAAAAGAGAGAGTTGATGCCCCCAGGTGGATTGCAACCATCGTTGGATTTATTGGTTTAATGATTATTTTACGCCCAGGTACTGAGGCCTTTAGAGTTGTCGCCTTTGTTCCCATGACGGCAGCAATCCTATTTGCCCTTTCCAATGTTATGGTCAAAAAGATGACCGGTGAGCATGCATCAACCATGCTGTTTTATTTTGGTGTGGGAACGACTCTTTTTGCCCTGATACCTTTACCTTTCTTTTGGGAAATGCCAACCTTAAGTGAGTTAGGTTTGTTGGTGTTGCTTGGAATTGGTGGCAATATGATTCAGGTGTGTTTGTTTAGAGCCTTTTCAGCAACAGAAGCCTCAGCCCTTGCCCCCTTCAGATATGTGGAATTTATTATCTCCGCTCTTTTCGGATATCTGTTGTTCAGCCAAATTCCAACCGTATGGATCTTTGGTGGTGCAGCGCTTATTACATTAAGCACTTTTTACATCACGATTATGGAAACAAGGAAAGAAAAGAAAGCTTAAACGCCTCTTTTCTTTTACGTGTAAGTTAATTTCTTATTCCCATTGCAAAGCATTGCTAATGGCATTTTTGCTCGAAGAGTTATGCTGTGTCAAAATAACTAAAATTTGTGTTAACTATGAAAAAAATTTATTCTTTTGTAATTCTTGCCGCCTTACTGGCAAACCCTATATCCGCGCATGCTATGGATGATTTAGAAAAGCATGTTGCGAAGAAAACACTTTTCAAAGTTGTCCCAAAAACCAGAGAAGAAGCAGAAAAACTGATTCACCCCATGCTAAAACCCAACAAAGAAATCTCAGAAGCAGCTAAAGACTTCTTTGATCTTGTTTTTAATCCAGAGAATGCAAAGTACAGGGAGTCCCTGTCAGTTGTTGTCTGGAACAATCTTGTTGATCATATTTTTGGAAAAAATGAAGATGATCAACTCACTACTATAAACGCTAACCATATGAGAATGAGTCAGCTTTTTGACAGAAAAAGGAAAGCAGAACCAATCCCTCCTGAGTAGCCTAAAAAAAACTTTACATCTATGTAAAATAGTATTGACATGTGCGTGCAACTGTTTTGAAATAATGAAACAGTTGTTTTTGGGTTGGTCATGACAAAGAATCTATTATCACAATTTTTTATTACTTTATTACCAAAAAGCATTGTGCTTTTAAGGGCTGTCAATCATTTAAAGCCCTTCAATCAGAGGCATAACCTAGCTGAAAGAGTTTTTGGAAACATTGCCCAAGGAATTCTAGATTCTCGAAAATTTCTACTACCTCAAAAATTCTTATATTTTTTTCTTTTATATATAAAAAATATAGAGTATTTTCCGAATGTATCTTAACAAACAAGAAGGAGATTAACCATGGTTCCTTACATCAATTGCTAAATCAATAAAATATGTACAGGGAGGAACAGGTTAAATCATGAACCTCCCGCCTCTTTGGTCCCGTCATTTCTTTCGTAATCTTTATTTTCCTTTAAATATTTTATGGCTAATCCCTTAAAAATGATAACAATTCTAGTCATCGCGAGCGAAGCGTGGCGATCCAGAAAATGTTGAAACGCCTCACAGTTTTACTGGATTGCCACGTCGCCCCAACATCCTGTGAGGGCTCCTCGCAATGACGTAAAGTTGTACCCAATTTATATCAGTTCTGCTATCTCACCCATGAGGACCGTTCAAATAAAAAGCCCTGCCATTCCAGAGTTAAAAAATCTTCTTGTATTAAAAAAATGTACCGCAGAATATAATCTAGTACTTTAAAAGTACTTATAATAACCCCTAATAATAGGAGAACGTTCTTATGAATAAAAACTTCGTCACATGGGAAACTGACAATGAAATAACTGGAGCTCTTTACAGAAAAATACGAGAAGACCTCCTAATACCAGAAGTTTTATTACAAAACTTCGTCGAGCTGCCGGGTTTGCCAACTGAAATAAAAGCAACCGCAACAAAGATTTCAATGAAAAAACAAACGGGGAATTTAACCTGGCAAGAAATTGTTGAATTTGGCGCTTTATTAAACACACATAGGCATCGACCTAAAACCTTGACTGTCCTTCCATTATGACCTGTCCATCCCGG
>JAIEMR010000173.1 GCA_019751935.1 Alphaproteobacteria bacterium | reverse complement strand
TTTTTCAGCTTGCAAAAATTCTTCTTGATCTTAAATGCGTACAAATTTTCGGAAGGAATTCGGATCATTCGCTTTGACCCAAAAGGAGCGGTAAGGAAGTAGTACCGAAATTCGTAGCTGTCATCCTTATGAATGAACTCCAAAAAGTTATTCGCGTAATTAAAAAAGTCGACGAGACGGCGCCTCATCATACGCTTCTTGTTTTGGATGCAACGACTGGCCAAAATGCCCATAGCCAAGTGGGGATTTTTAAGGATATGGCCGGAATTACCGGTTTGATTATTACCAAATTAGACGGCACTGCCAGAGGCGGTGTTGTTGTTAGCTTAGCAGATCGCTATGGCCTGCCAATCCATGCCATTGGCGTTGGAGAACAGCCTGAAGATCTGCAGCCATTTATTGCGCATGATTTTGCGAAAACCCTTGTTGGACTAGAGTCTACGTCAATACTAGAAAAGGAAATGGAATGATATCTGACTTTCCCATTACTGAAGGAAAATCTTTCACCAACGCTGATGAAGCTGTGGAATATATTGCCTATTTGTATGAAAATAATTGCGAAAAAATTAGGACAGCCTTTAGAGATCTTTTGAATGCAACGCACGAAGAAGATAGATCTATTCAGGCAACGTATCCATTTGTTGGATTTAAAATTGAGGCTAAAGATCTTCATGTTGACGCGCGTTTAAGTTACGGCGTGATGACGGATCCTGGTCTTTATGGCACTACAGTTACGCATCCAGATTTTTTCAAAGAATACTACCGCGAGCAAATTGCTTTATTAATCGAACGACATAAAGTTCCGGTGATTGTGGGTCTCAGTGATCAACCAATTCCTTTCCCGTTTGTAGTTGATCACACTCCAACTCAGCTTGATGCAGAACAATTATGGAATGTGAAAAATGGATTTGTTCTTCCTAATTTAAGTCGTATTGATGACTCAATCCCCAATGGAACTCATGCTTGCAGCAAAAAAGACATAAAGCCTTTATCTTTATTCTCAGCAGAAAGGGTTGATTACTCTCTTCACCGTTTAAAGCATTATACAGGAACATCTCCTGAGCATTTTCAAGGCTTTATTTTGCTTACAAACTATCAACGCTACATTGATGCGTTTATTGCCTATAGCCAAGAGCAATTGGCCTCTGATGAGGGTTACACAGAACTTGTTGGGCCTGGAAATATTATTTTGGGAAAAAAACATGGCAAGGTTGATGCATCAACGCCGCCTGCTTATTTGCCGCAAATGCCAGCCTATCATTTAAAACGTAAAGACGGGCAGGGGATTACCTTTATTAATATTGGGGTAGGGCCCACGAACGCCAAAACAATAACCGATCATTTGGCGGTTTTGCGCCCTCATTGTTGGATCATGATTGGCCATTGTGCTGGTCTAAGATCAACGCAGGTTCTGGGAGATTACGTTTTAGCTCACGCCTATGTCAGAGAAGATCATGTTTTAGATCAAGATTTGCCGCCATGGGTTCCATTGCCTCCGATTGCAGAGGTTCAAGTTGCGCTTCAACAGGCTGCTATTAATGTCAGTCAAGAAAAAGAAGAAGAGCTTAAAACCCGCATGCGAACCGGAACACTGATAACCACAGATAACCGAAACTGGGAACTCAGAACGCATGAATTGTATGAAAAGTTCCGCCAAACACGAGCGATTGCTTTGGATATGGAATCGGCAACTGTGGCTGCTAATGGTTTTCGTTTCAGGGTTCCTTATGGCACGCTGTTATGCGTTTCTGATAAGCCTATTCATGGGGAAATTAAGCTTCAAGGTATGGCTAATGCCTTTTACCGAGAGCGCGTTAATCAGCACTTAAAAATTGGCCTGGAGGCTGTGCGCCTTTTAAGGGAAGACGGTGCAGAGCAGCTCCATTCTCGAAAATTAAGAGGATTTGATGAGCCACCTTTCCGGTAAAAATGCAATGTTTTTAAAGGTTATTACTTCTCTCATTGCATTTGAATGTTCTTCAAATGCTTGGGCTGGATGTGATATGCCTGAGGTTTCTTTAATTCTGCCTTTCTATACAAGCATTCCATTCTTAGGTGTGCTGCTTTCAATCGCTTTGTTTCCTCTTTTAGCTCCTAAGCTTTGGCATCGATTTGAAAACGTTTTCTTAAGCGGATGGACATTTTTATCTCTTAGTATGTTATGGCAGATATTGGGGGGTTATTTTTTAGTATCAACCCTTTTGGGGGTTGCCGTTCATGAGTATCTACCATTCATAATTTTGTTGACTACTCTTTATATTATTGGCAGTGGTTTTCATATTCGTTTAAAAGCCAAAGCGACGCCTTTTTCAAATGCCAGTTTTCTTTTTGTAGGGTCTCTTTTGGCAAGCCTGATTGGAACCACTGGCGCCGCTATGCTTTTGTTGCGCCCTTTTATTCATATGAATCAGGGGAGAACTTATCGTGTGCATAGTATAATCTTTTTTATTTTTATCGTTGCTAATATTGGCGGATGCTTAACACCCTTGGGCGACCCGCCTTTGTTTTTAGGATATTTAAATGGGGTTGATTTCTTTTGGCCATTTCGAAATCTAGCTCTACCTTTTGTAATGACTGTATGTCCATTATTAATTGCTTATTATGGTATCGATTCTTGGTTTGCAAGCAAAGAGAGTGTGAAAGTTACCGCTGAGCATCCGGTGGGAAAATTTTCCTTAGAGGGAAAGTCGAATATTATTTTACTGGTTGGTGTTTTGATTGTCCTCATCGGATCAAGTTTTATTGATTGTTTACCAACCTATTTGATATTAGGACAACAAGTTTCTTCAAGCCATATCCTGCGAGATATCATTCTTTTGATTTTTGCGTTTATTTCATACCGTACAACACCAAGTTCTATTCATCACCATCAGCATTTTTCATGGGGGCCGATCTTAGAGGTTGCACGTGTTTTTGCAGCTATTTTTATTACAATGATTCCGCTGAGCATAATGCTAGGGGCCGGAGAAGCAGGGCCGTTTTCTTCTTTATTGCATTTTACCAACACGGGCCCTCAATCATTTATTTATTTTTGGCTAACGGGGATATTTTCAGCTTTTTTGGACAATGCACCCACCTATTTAATTTTCTTTAAAATGGCTGGCGGCAATCCTGAAATATTAATGACAACACATGCTAAAACACTGATGGCTATTTCTTTAGGCGCTGTCTTTATGGGGGCAATGACCTATATTGGAAATGCTCCTAATTTTATGGTACGGTCGATTGCAAAGCAAAGCGGCATTGTTATGCCCAGCTTTTTAGGGTACATGGGTTGGTCTTGTTGTATCCTTCTCCCTCTTTTTATAGGAGTGACTTTATGGCTATTTTGGTAGATCCTTTTCAGGATAAACAAGCGCCTGATTTTTCATTGATTGCAGATGATGGGAATCTTTTTACCTTATCAAGCTTGAAGGGTAAAAAAATTATTCTTTATTTTTATCCAAAAGATGACACCAGTGGCTGCACAGCACAGGCATGCGCTTTCAGAGATCACAATCTAGAATTTAAAGTTAAAAATACTGTTGTTATCGGAGTTTCTAAGGACGATACAAAACGTCATCAAAATTTTAAAAATAAATATCAGCTTAATTTCCCTTTATTAACAGATACGGACGGCAAAATTTGTGAGCTGTATGGTGTATGGAAGGAAAAATCTATGTATGGCCGTAAATATTTTGGGATTGAAAGATCAACTTTTTACATTGATGAGAATTTTACGGTGAGACAAATTTGGAGGAAAGTGAAAGTTCCTGGACATTCCGGAGAAATTCTCAACCTTCTATAATTTGAGCTTCAAAGCCCCCTGCTATTAGTGCTTTGCGTATTTCCTCAGCATGAGTTGCATCTCTTGTTTCAATGACCGCATGAATAAAAGCCATTTTTACGGCCACATGTTCAAATACACGTTGATGGCTGATTTCAAAAATATTACCGCCTGCTTTACCAATAATTTGAGTCAGACGTCCTAAAATTCCCGGGACATCATTGATCTCAATTTTAAAGCGAATAAGCTTACCGTGTTGAACCATGCCTTTTAGCAAAATGTTTGAGAGGATTCTGGGGTCAACGTTGCCTCCGCAAACAATAGCGCCGACTTTTTTTCCTTTGAAAAGTTGGGGTCCATATAATAAAGCCGCAACTCCAGTGGCTCCAGCTCCTTCGCTGACGATTTTACTTTGCATCATAAGTGCTTCAATGGCTTCCTCAATATAAGATTCATCTACAACCAAAAAGTCATCAAGATGTTCACGCAAAATAGCTAACGATAATTCACCAGGAAATTTAATAGCAATTCCTTCTGCAATGGTGTGTTTGGGTTGATGGCTGGGTACGGTGTTTGGAAATAAAAGCTGAGCAACAGATGGACAATAGGCAGATTGGACGCCAACAATATGGATTTTAGGATTAATGGCTTTTGCAGCGATGCACATTCCAGCTGCAAGGCCTCCCCCACCCACGGGAATAAGAAGAACATCAAGATCTGGAACATCTTCTAGCATCTCAAGAGCAGCAGTACCTTGACCACAGATCACTTGGGGATCATCAAAAGGGTGAACCAGCACGTAATGATGCTTTTTGATAAGTTGCATAACAAAATCACGGCACTCTGTCATATTTTTTCCGTGAAGAATAACAGATGCTCCGTAATGACGCGTTTTTTCAACTTTTGCAATGGATGTGTCTTCGGGCATTACCACAACGGCAGATATCCCCATTTTCTGGGCATGATAAGCAACGCCTTGGGCATGATTGCCGGCAGACATGGTAATGACGCCTCGTGCTTTTTCTTCATCTGTTAAAGAAGAGAGTTTTATATAAGCTCCTCTTGCTTTAAAGGAGCCTGTGATTTGCATGTTTTCAAGCTTAAGATGAACCTTTCCTTGAATCACTTCGCTCATCCAGGGAGCTTCAATCATGGGAGTCTTTCTCACGATCCCTTGTAATTTGGCAGATGCTTTTTGTATTTCTTTTAACGTTAAGAGTCCTAAAATATTATTTTTAGTAATCAAATCTGAAGGTGAAGAAGGGTCTTGTTTTTGAGGCATTTCCTGTATTCTGAGAACTCAATTTATAAAGACATTCTATTTTTATACGGACTCTGAAAGTTTAAAGCAATCTTTTTTGAGCTAAAAAAAGCAAAAAAACTATGCAAAAAACGCATATCTAAAATGTTGTTTGTTTTGTCTTGGATATTTTTGAAAAAATATCAAAAAGAGTGTTTCAAATTTATGAAACTCTGTTATCCTCAACCCAAATAAAGGCTGCCAATTTTGTTTCAAGTGCAGATCAAGGCCAAACACAAAATTATGTCCGCATTATTGAACAATTTTTTGCAAAATAAAACAAAAGGCATATTTTTTATGCTGATGTGGGCACTGAATATTACAGTGGCTATGTCTTTAGCAAAAAGATTAGATAGCGAAATCAATAGTTTTGTTTTGGTATTCTTTCGTTGTTCTTTTGGTTTTATGTTTACGCTTCCTTTTATTTACTCCGAAGGCTTGGAAAAAATAAAAACAAAGCGCTTTTCTTTTCATTTCTTAAGAATGCTTTTTAATGCGAGTGGTTTATTATGTACGTACTATGCCTATCGTCATTTACCTTTGGCAGAAGCAACAGCTATTGGGTTTACAGAGCCTCTTGTGACAATACTTCTTGCTGCTCTTATTTTAAAAGACAGGCTCACGCTGGCTAAATGGATAGGGGTCATTGGAGGGTATATTGGTGTCTTTGTTATAGTGAGTCCCCACACTATGGTTGTAAACAATGCATTTTATGTGCTTTTACTGGCAAATATCCTTGCGAGCTCTTCTCTGATTTGTACAAAAATCCTTTCAAAAACGGATTCAACAATCGCAATCTTAACTTATACAAATATCCTTAGTGTTTTTTTTGCAGCTGTGGCAGTAGTACCTTATTGGAAAATGCCTGATTTACATAATTCACTTTTATTACTTGGTGTTGGTTTTTTTGGGATTTTATCTCAGTTTTCTTATATAAAAGCCCTTAAACATGCTGATCCTTCATTTTTGGCTCCTTTTGAATACACAAGACTCTTGATGGCAATCCCAATAGGTATTATGTTTTTTAACGAAACTCCTTCAGCAAAAGTCTTTATAGGGGCAGGAATTATTATTCTTGCAACTTATGCCCTCGCTAAGTTAGAGCGTTCCTAATTCAAAGTGACGCAAAACACCGATCCGTTTTAAGAAAATGTCATCATGTGAAATGACAATAAGCGTTCCTTTATAGGCATTTAAAACATGGATAAGATGTTCTTTTGCTTCAAGATCAAGGTTATTTGTTATTTCGTCCAATAGTAAAAGAGAAGGGGAAAAGGCCGCAATTTGAGCAAGACACAAGCGAGCCTGTTCACCTCCTGATAAATGAGAGGTATAAGCAGAAATTTCTTCGTTTTTTCGGAATAAGAAATCATTTAGATGTTTTCTAACCTCAGGATCAGGCCATATCGGTTTTATCTTTTGAATGCTTTGCATTACAGTTTCATGTGGGCAAAGCGTTGAATAGTGTTGGTCTAAATAGCCCAAAAGGTGTTTTTGTGGCAAAAACCAATTTCCTGCTATGCAGACATCGGGATTTTGTAAAATTGCTCTAAAAAGTGTTGATTTACCGCAGCCATTGAGGCCTCTTATTGCAATGCGTTCTCCTTGGAAAATTTGAATATTGAGATCTTTTAAAATCCACTCATTCCCGTAGCCAACTTTGCCTTCAGTGATGGAGATAGACAAAGAATGCTTTGATTGATTAATAACAGAAAATTTTGGCTTTAAAATTTCAGGCAGCCGTATGCCGGACAGTTCCTCTAGGATTGTATCTTTTTGTTGATTAAGATTCTTGGTGTTTTTTCCAATTGTTGCGCTTCCTTTTAGTTTCATTGCGCCTTTTAATTTTCGATCATTTTCCCCTTCATTTGCTTTTCGGCTTTGAGAAGCTCTGTGACTCTCGTCTTGGATGCTGTTTGTTATTTTCTTTTTTTGCCTTTTTAAATCCTCTAGTTTATGCAGAATTTTTTGGTTTTCTTGTCTTTTATAAATTTGATAGGATTCGTAATTACCTTTATAGGTTACGATTTTACCCCCTTCAAATGACCAGATTATTTCAGCAAATTGATTTAAAAGATCTACGTCATGCGAAACAACAAGCGCTGCACTTTTCCAATTCATCAGAAAATCCATTAAGATTTTTCTATTTGTTTGATCAAGGTGATTGGTGGGTTCATCGAGCAGCAGGATATTTGGTCTTTTGGATAAAAGGCGCACAAGATTCAATTGCATCCTTTGGCCGCCGCTTAAATTAGATACAAGTTTGTTTTTAAAGTTTAACAAATTAAATTGATCCAAGAGGGAATCAAGAAAGGCTGGAGCCGAAAAACCATCTTGCGCAGTAAGACGATCAAGTAATTGTTCATAAATAACGGCATTTTCTTTTGTGAAAGAGGATGCTATTTCTTCCAGTTTCCTAAGATCATCTAACACATCTTGAAGATATTCACTTGCAACATCAAAAACATATTTGTTTTCTTCAGCCACTGTATTTTGGGGCAGATATCCAAGGGAGAGTTTTGGAGCTTTAAGGATAGATCCATAATTTGGCTCAAACTTATCTTGCAAAAGCTTAAGCAAAGTCGATTTACCACAACCATTAGGCCCAATGATGCCAATTCGCTCGCCTTTATGAATGCGAGTATTGAATTCCTGAAAGCAAGTTTTTAAGGGGGTTGAATACCCAAGATTAATGAGTTCTAAAAGAAGTGTTTGCGACATAAATTTCTCGTTTAAAGGAAGGGGGGGTATAAAACCTGAAAAATCTTAGACCTGTGAAGGTGTAGGTTTTGCCCTTGGTTCATTAGGGCTAACGAGAAATTTTATCCATGCTTATAGAATCTTTATTAGGGTTATTTATTCCATTATATAGGTAAAATTGTGATTCAAATCAAGAGGCCTGGATATCTGGATTAAATAAAACCCTCGTGCTACAGTAGCCCCCATAGTGTTTTAAAAATAAGCTCCATTTTATGAGTTCCGTTTTACCAACTTTGCAGCTTGAAAATATAACCCGTACCTTTCAGCAGGCTGAAGAAGATGTTCATGTCCTAAAAGGGGTGAGTTTAAAAATTAACCCAGGTGAGATCGTTGCGTTGGTTGGATCCAGCGGCGCCGGAAAAACGACGCTTTTACAAATTGCAGGATTACTTGAATCCCCCACTGCTGGAAAGATCAGCATGGCAGAACATGTTTGCGAATCTCTTGATGATCAAGCTCGCACCCGTCTCAGGCAAAGATACACAGGATTTGTTTACCAATTTCACCATCTGTTGCCTGAGTTTTCAGCGGTTGAAAATGTAATGCTTCCCCAGTTAATTGCAGGGGTAGGTAGGGCATTAGCCCTTGAAAAGGCCGAAGAGATTTTAAATCGCATGGGGCTTTCTCATCGGCTTTCACATCGTCCTAAAAAGCTATCAGGAGGAGAGCAACAACGCGTTGCAATCGCAAGGGCCCTTGTTAATAAACCAAAGATTTTATTAGCTGATGAACCGACGGGTAACCTAGATGACGAAACGGCTCAAAAAGTATTTGAGGAAATGATGATGCTTGTACGGCAAACAAAGTTGTCAGCTTTGATTGCAACCCATAACCTTGATTTAGCAAAAAAGATGGATAAAGTTGTCAGGTTGCATGGCGGGCTTTTATCTCAAATTTAATTTAAATACAATTGCTTGTTAGATAGTTTCGTTGTATGTTGGAGGCTCGAAGGGGTCTTTAAAGGAAAACTAAATGATCGGTCTTGTTATTATTACTCACGGGGAACTTGCAAAATCGTTTGTTTTGTCTTTGGAATTGATAGCAGGCCCCCAGCAAAATATAGAAGTCATCTGTATAAAACCAGATGATGATATGGATCAACAGCGCAGTAATATTTTAAAAGCTATTAAGGCAGTTGATCAGAATAAGGGGGTTATTCTTTTAACGGATTTGTTTGGCGGAACACCATCAAACTTAGCGCTTTCTATTTTGGGCTTGGAAAATATAGAAGTGATCGGTGGAGTTAATTTACCAATGCTGTTAAAATTAATATCTTTAAGGTCGAAGTCTACACTTCGTGAAGCTGTTGAACAGGCCCAAGAAGCAGCCCGTAAGCATATCCATGTAGCCTCTAGTCTGCTCACTAATCAAAATCCTTTAGAAGCTAAGGCTTCATAATTTCTTATAATGACTTTTTTTACAAGTCAGATAAACTTAGTCATTTCTAACCCACAAGGGCTTCATGCGCGGCCATCCATGAAGATTATTGAGTGTATTCAGAAATTTGAGGCTACTGTTTCGATAAACTATCAAGAACGAGAATTTGTTATTGATTCGCTATTAGATTTACTTTCTTTATGCATCCCCCATGGCGCTACCATTACCTTAAAAGCCGAAGGCAGAGATGCCGATGCTGCGTTGGCAGCGGTGAAGGAGGAGTGGGGAAGGGAAAAGTCTTGATTAAAGATTGAATCTAGTTAACAAAGAAACGAGAAAAAGTATCTCGCTCTTTTCTTCACCATTCTCCCATGATTTTCTATATCTCGCAATTAGTTAAGTGTAAAAATCAATTTTATCTGATTAAAAAATTTGCTTTGTTTTCAAAAAAGTAACGGTGTGCATCCTTTATTACCTTAGTAAGAGCATCTGTTGCAGCTCTTACTAATTCCGGATACTCAGGGGCTGTATCCCATTCCGCCGGTACAGATATCTCAGATCTACCATTGTAGTGACCAACGATTGTATTATCAGTCAAATTAATAATATAGAACTTAATATCTGCATATCCATAAGGTTCACTGACAGGAATGAAGCCATGGTAACTACGCTTCAAACCAAAAATTTGAGGGTCAAGGATTAACGCGTATTCAGCGTTATATTTAATTCTTAAGAACATCAGATCATAAGGCGCAAATATTTCTTCATTTTTGTGGAAACATTCAAGATCTTTTTTATCTAGTACATAAGGTACTATTCTTACTCCAAAAGATTTGTTTTCAAAAGACTTTTTGAAAACATTATAGTAATGCTCGTTAACTATGGACTTGGCATTGATTTCTTGGATTCTTTTAGTAATTGAATCTGTCATCATAGCAGTGACAGCAAAATCCAATAAGCCCTGACTTCCTGCATTATAATAATGCGGCTCTTCTAAACCGGAAAGTTGAGCAATTGCTATTGTTGAAGGCCTATTAAATATTTGGTTATTGATTGGCTGATTTTCACGATTAACGGCACATCCGGCAAGAAAACATGCGATTAATAAGAAGCTAAAACTATTTTTAAATATCATGGTTTTTTCTATTTTCTATTTTTCTAAGACTTTGAAGGCGATACTATATTAAATTGATATTTATTTCAATAACTATAATAAATTTCCCTCTTAGTTTTTTCTGTGGCATAAAAATGTTGCCTTAATATTCAAAAGAAATCTTGCCTTCAATTTGAGCGAAAAGTTCTTTAGGTAATGATTTTAAATTTCTATAATTTGAAGTATAAAGCAGCTAAAATAACCAAAACAAATGCTGTAGTGAATGCAATAAATTATGCCGATTACCTTTTTCCAACTTATTAAACCCTGGTGGAAGTCCGAAGAAAAGCTTGTTGCTTGGCTTGGCTTTTTGATAGCTTTGATTTTTAATATTTTTCCAATTATAGCCAATATTCTTTTAAATATATGGAACGTTGAATTCTATGATTCTTTGCAGCAATTAAATCAATCAAAGTTCATAAAAGCTTTATGGGATTTCTCTTGGATTGTAACTTTAACTGTGATCGCTTATTGTTCTTCTGCTTATATTGTTCGCTGGTACTCACTGAGGTGGCGGCGTTGGGCAACGTATCACTTTTTAGATCAATGGATAGATAAGCAATCCTTTTATAGTTTAATGCTATTGCAAAATGCGCCCGATAACCCTGATCAACGTATCAGCGACGATTTAAACACTTTTACAAATGTTACAATTACTTTAGCTCTGTCTTATATTCAAGAAATAGGTAATGTTATTGCTTTTATTGGTATATTAGCAGGTATTTCAGGGCCGATTGCTTTTAAGCTTTTGGGAATTGATTTTAATATACCCGCCTATCTTGTTTGGATTGCTCTTCTTTATTCCGGTTTTGGTACCTATCTTGCTATTAAAATTGGTAAGCCTTTAATTAAATTAGATATCCAACAAGAAAAGGTCGAAGCTGACTTTCGTTACCACTTGGTACGTGTTCGTGAAAGACGCGAAGAGATAGCCTTTTATAAAGGAGGAGTCCAGGAACATAAAGGTCTGAATCAACGTTTTTCAGCAATTTGGGACAACGTGCTTAGGGTTTTGAAATGTACAATCTACCTTAATCTTATGCAGAATTTTTATATGAATGCGTCAACTGTTGTGCCTATTCTTGCAGCTGCACCTCGCCTTTTTAGCGGTGCAATTACCTTTGGAGTTTTGATGCAAATTGGTGGTGCATTTCGTCAATTGCAAAACTCATTATCAATAATTGTTTTAAGTTTCCAAAACATTGCTCAGTGGATGGCTGCATCAAAACGATTACAACAATTTTGTGGCATGTTGAATATGCTAAAAACGCAACAATCTCCATTTATCTATAAAGAGAGTAGGGATATTGCTTTAAAAGATGTCACTTTAAAAACTGTTGATGATAGAGTCATTCTTGACCAGATTAACTTAGAGATAAAGCCTGGCGAACGTGTGTTAATCAAAGGACCAAGTGGATTAGGCAAAACCACTTTAATGCGATTATTAGCGCGTTTGTGGCCCTATGGAAAAGGCGAGGTAATGCTGCCAACAGATAACATATTTTTTAGCCCGCAGCGTTGTTATGCTCCTTTAGGTAACCTTAGGAATGCTATTTCATATCCATCACCAGAACCTTTTGCAGATAAAGCGATTCTTGATGCACTTTCAAGATCAGGGCTCGGATATCTGGAGGAGTTTTTAGAGATCGAAGATGATTGGATTAATAGATTATCTCAAGGTGAGCAACAGCGCTTGGCTATTGCCCGTATTTTGCTGCATAAACCAAAATGGCTGATGATGGATGAACCAACCGCAGCGCTTGATGAAGAAAAAGCGCTTGAGGTTTTTGAAACACTGACAGAGTTTTTGCCAGATACAACGATCATTACAATTACCCACGATAATAATTTAAAGCCATTTCATAACAGGGTAATTGCTTTGAAGGTGTAGTAAAGGTTATTGGTCAAAATATAGTGAGCCGACATAAAATGATTATACATTTTTCGTCATGGCGAGCAACGAAGTTGCGTGGCCATCCAGAAAAACAGCCACTGGATCACCACAGCCCCTTCGGGGCTTCGTGATGACGGGGATTATTATACTAAATAATCTTCTGCCCAGTCTTTTCCCAGTCTTTGACGAAAGTTGCAAGGCCGCTGTCAGTTAACGGGTGCTTTAAAAGCTGATGGATAATCTTAGGCGGAATGGTTTCAACATGGGCGCCGGCTTGGGCAGCCTCAATCACATGTAAAGGGTTTCTGATTGATGCCGCTAGAACCTCGGTATCAAGGTCAGAATAGTTGTCATAAATCATGCAAATTTCTTCAATCAATTGCATACCAACATGGCGCAACCCTCACATTAAAAGCCGAAGGTAGAGACGCTGATGCGGCGTTAGAGGCGGTGAAGGGGATTGGAGGATTTTGTGTGAAAGGTTGTTGGAAGATGACAAAGTGCTTGATTGTATATATCAACATTTCAATTTATTGTATAATCACCAAAAAAATGAGATAGTTTCAACAAAATTTGATGACTGTCTTTTTAATATTTTCTTGAAGTTTGTACGTTGAGGTAAAATGAAAAATAATAACGTTGCTCCCTATCTTAGTTTTGTCGGATTTGCGCGAAATGATGATTATATTCCGGATAGAGCACAAAAGCATAATGCATCTTTAAATTTTCTTTTGCAGCAATTGAAGGATTTTAAGATTCCATCTGAAATCATTCTTGTCGAATGGAATTACCCAGAAGATCGCCCCCCTTTGGCGGAAACAATTTCTATAAAAGTGGACAGTCCCTATACATCAATCAGGATAATTAGAGTTCCATCTTCTTATCATCAGCAATACAAATATTGGCAGCATAGGCCCTTCATTACAGGGGGGGCAGTTAATGTTGGTATCCGCCGTGCCAAAGGAAAATTCATTTTACCGATCGCATCTGATGTGTTTCTAACGGATGCTTGTTTTGAAATAATTTCAAAACAAGCTCTAGACGAGAATGCTTTTTATAGGTGCGATCGATACGATGTTAATAGGACTGATTTAATGTGTTTTGAAGAAAGTAGAAATGTTTTTTTCGAAAATTGTGAAAAAAACGTTAAAGTTCATCACAAAAAATTAGTCCAAGAATCTAGCTTTGAGATTGCTGATTTGCATACAAATGCATGCGGAGATTTTTATCTTACTTCTAAAGATTTACTAGAAAAAGTTAGAGGAAACAAAGAAGGAAAAGATATAGGTGGGCTAGATATAGACAGTTTGGTAATTCACGCGCTTGATGGGGTTGGTGCTAAGCAAGAAATATTATCAAATAAATGTAAAGTTTTTAAAGTTTTTCATAACAAAACAACCGCTGTAGCAATTCGGCAAATATGGAAGCCATGGCAAAGGAAGCTGGAAAATTATTTAATGAGGAAAGGATGTACTACAAGGACAGTTAATAATTTTAGAATTTTCTTTAATTACCCTAAAAGAACTTTTAGCTATACTGCTGGTGCTTTGTTTGACTCTTTTGAAAAGAATTTTGTAAAACCAGCCCGCAGATGGGCAAAGAAACATCCTCCTTTTTATCTAAACGGCAAAGATTGGGGGTTAAGAAACGAGAAACTTGAAGAAGTTATTTTAAAACCTTAAGTTTTTCGGATCTTAACAGTCTTTCTGTTTAGCTGAACTTTTAATCACTTATCTGACTCATTTTTTGCTCAATTTCGTCAACTCTTTTCAGAACAAGATCTTTGTTTCTCTTTTTTACTGCTTTGATAGGAATGCCTGCATAAACCATCCATGGTTCGAATTTAAAATTGCTTGGAACAAAGCTTAAAGCCCCTATGGTAACGCCTTCTGGTATATAATTCTGGGGCATAATAACTGAATTAGTGCCAACCCCTGTATACTTCCCAAAAATAACATCTCCTCTAATCTTTTCCTGATCTAAATCAGCTAGAAAATTTGGTAGCAAAGCTACTAATCCTTCAGAAAAATCATTGGTTGTACAGTAAACTTTGCAGCCCGATGAAAGACTACTATAGTCACCCAATGAAAAAGTTTGCATAACTCCTCCGGCAATTGTGCAATGAGGGGCAATATGGCAGAATTGCCCAATTTTAATCTTTGTTGAAAAATAGCAAAAGTCATCAACAATCGAGTAATTTCCAATCTCAAAATGAACAAGATGTCTTATCCTGATGTTTTGAGAGACTATAGAAGTTTTAGGCATTTTTTATCTATCATTCACTTATTTTTCTTTCCCAGTGGCATAACTTTATAATATATTGTCACGAGTTCCTAATCCAATATGAATAAGAGTATGAAAAAAATAATTCCGTGGTGGCATCCAAAGTTAGGCGAAAAAGAAAAAGAAAATCTGGCAAAAGTAATAGATAGTCAATTTCCAAATCACGGTGTTTATACAGTTGAATTTGAAAAACAAGTTGCCGCTATTTGTCATATGCCTTATGCCGTTGCCGTTACAAGCGGAACTGCAGCGATTTGTTTGTCTTTAAAGGCAGCGGGCGTTGGATATGGTGATGAGGTTATTATCCCAGATATTACTTTTATTGCAACAGCGCATGCTGTGTCTTTAGCAGGAGCTACGCCGGTTATTGTTGACGTGAGAAGAGACAACTTAACCATAGATGTGGAAAAGGTTCGCGAAGCAATCACGGAGAAAACTAAGGCAGTTATTCCTGTTCATGTGAGTGGAAGAGGAGCGTCTATTCTTGAATTAGCTGAGCTTTGTAAGGAAAAAAAATTATTTTTAATAGAAGATGCCGCTGAATCTTTTGGTTCAATTTCTCATGGAAAACCGCTGGGATCATATGGATTTGCGGGTTGTATTTCCTTTACGGCTACAAAACTTTTGACAACAGGTCAAGGAGGCGTTGTGGTTGTGGGGGATGAAGAGACTTATTATAAGATAAGGGCCTTACGTGATCATGGTCGGCCAAATCGTGGCACAGGTTCAAATGATATACACGATACCATTGGCTATAATTTTAAGTTTACCGATCTTCAGGCTTCGGTAGGTTTGGCGCAGTTAGAACAGTTAAATGAACGTTTGGCTCAACAAAAACGTTTGTATCAAACATATAAAAGATTGATAAAAGATGTTACGGAAGTTTCTTTGCTACCTTTTGCTACAGAAGAAGGAGAAAGTCCTCTATGGGTTGATGCGATCGCAAAAGATCGGGACAATCTTTTAAATTTCTTGACGAATGAAGGAATTGAGACAAGAAAATTCTGGTATCCCATTCATAGCCAAAATCCATATAAACAGGATGATTCCTTGTTTCCTGTAGCAACAGAAGTTTCAAAAGAAGCCTTTTGGCTCCCTTCTGCGCTTAGTCTTAAGGAAGAGGATATAAAGTTTGTTTGCGAGAAAATTAAGGAATTTTATTCCCAAAAGTGTTCTTCA
>JAIEMR010000103.1 GCA_019751935.1 Alphaproteobacteria bacterium | reverse complement strand
TCATTTTCCTGAAAAGAACGCAGCGCTTGCTTTTGTTTAATAAGAATTCTTTGAGCGACAAGAGCATTCATAAGCCCTGTTACAATCCATGAAACCAACATAACTCCAGGAATAATATCAACCAATTGGTCTATTAATTTGGCTTTTTCAGTTGTAAGTTCCTCAGGAATCACTCCGCTTAAGAAATGGTGAATGGATCCTCTAACATCAATTCCAGATTCATTCAAAAAAACAAGGAACATTAAAGACACTAACATAACACATAAGGAAACTTTAGATACAATAATACCCAAAGGATATTTAAAATCTGAATTTTCGTTAGAAAGATTTGGCTTTAAAATGAGATAAGATAAAAGAAGAAAAGGCAGATAACTTATAAATATGAAACCTACTGCTTGATAGATACCAAAAGCTAAAAAAATACCAACCAAGGCAATCGTAGCCGCGCTGATTCCCGCGTTTAATCCAAGGCTTAAGCTTACAATGAAAAGAGGTAGCACATTGAAATAATTGAGAAAAAGGCTTAAAAACGGGGAAAGGCTAGAAATAAGAGTCAATAAGATAGTTATTCCACCGGCAAAGAGGGAAACAACATAAGGTGGATAGTTCCTAATCGGGAATATCATAAACTCTTTTAAAGAAAAAAATTATGTTTTATGAAAGAGGGTTTTTTTCAACAAAAACCCTCTTAAATAGTTGGCAATTAGCCGTTAACGTATGGCATCAAAGCTAAAAAGCGGGAACGCTTAATGGCCTGCGCTAATTCACGTTGCTTTTTCAAGGAAACAGAGCTGATACGGCTTGGCATCATTTTTCCACGTTCAGATACGAACTTGGATAGAACCCGTACATCTTTGTAATCAATTTTAAGACCGTTTGGACCAGAGAATGGACAAGATTTACGACGACGGAAAAACTGACGACGTACAAATGTTTTTTGTCCGTCTTCTTTTTGCCCCTCACCTCTTTGACTATCTGTTCTTTGACCATCTGATCTTTGGGAATAGGATGAATTTTCTCTCATAATAACTCTCTATACTACTCTTGAATTTCTGCAATAAGTTCAACTTGGCTCAAATCTGGCACTATATCGCCTTGATCATTTTGATCATCGTAATTATTACGATGGAAGTCTTCACGATAATGACGTTGTTGCATCAATGCAGAAGGATTGTTATCCAATGCATCCACACGAACGGACAAATGTCTTAAAATGTCTTCGCTAATCTTCATTTGGCGTTCAACTTCTGCAAGGCCTTCTGGCTTTACAGCAATGTTCAACAAAACATAGTGACCTTTTTTGTTTTTCTTAATCGGATAAGCCAATGGGCGTAATCCACAGAATTCAGTCTTAGTAACTTCCCCACCGTGTTCTTTAATCACGGAAGTATAGTGCTGAGTCATCGACTCAACCTGACTAGAGGTTACATCTTGGCGGGCTATAAAAACGGTTTCGTAGTATCTCAACTTAAACTCCTTTTGGTTGATAACTTGTGAATCAAGTCACAGCTCGATTCCATAATCGAGCAAGGAGCATTACACATGCTCAAATGGACTATAACGAAAAATGCACATGAAAATCTATCTAAATCTATAAATAACCACAAAAAATGCATTTATTTTTCGTCAGGGGGGTTGCCTTTTCACTTTTTAATTCTATGTTCTATATCACGATGTACCACGAACATATGTTTAAGGTGATTTTTATGAAAAAAACAATACTACTAAGCGCAATAATTCTTCCCTTATTTATAGGTTCTGCTTCGGCAAACATAGTTGTTGATGAAATGGCAGACGTTTTTCATAAAACAGCAGTAACAGTTGGAGGTGCAATTCATACAGTCATTGAAGCTGTATCAGAGGTTTTTAGCCCTCATGGTCAAAAAGTTTCTCCAGTCCATGGCCGCACACTTTCTCCTTCTGAAATGTTTCATAACGCTAAAGTTGATGACATGCCACAAGCAGAAGAAAATTCTAGTTTAGTTCTTGCTTCTATGTATCCTGAACTGGCTAGAGTTGATCCTCCTTCTTCAGTTCAAAAACTGAGCAACAAAGGTTCCTCAGTTTTAAAAGAACTCAAAAGACAAGAAGAAAAGGAAGATTTAACTGCGTCTGAATATATGTTCCTTGTGAGTGAAGTCAGCCAAAATGCATCTTCTGCAGTCCCTTTTTTAGTAGGCCAAGGAGCAACTGAATCCGCAATTATAAATTGGGATGGTGTTACATATGACAAAAATCCAAATGCAGATGCAGATGCCCTTCTTGCTAAAATGGCAAGCACTCACACGCGAAATCCAAATTCAGCTTTATTATCCAAGGCAGGTCGTTAAACAAATTTCCTCCAAAAGTCCCCTAGACTAACTGCCTAAAAAAAGCCTTTCTCCTAAGGAGAAGGGCTTTTTTACAAAAGGGGCCTTAAATGCTCAAAACTCTTCTTTATCAAATTTTATGAGATTGTTTCTAAAATTTTCTTTCAAATAAACTAAATAGTTTTTGATAAAAGGAGAGTAAAATAACCTAATCTCGAATCAGTCTAACTCTATATTTTAAATCCACCTCAGAGTTTGCACCAATTTGTATAGTCCAAAACACCTGATGATCACCGTTTTGCTGATGGCTTATATTTTCACGAACGACAGTCCATGTGCCTTTTGGAAGATCTAAAGTTACCCTAATCGTGATGGGCTGGTTAGCCTTATTTTTTAGATTTAAACGATAACTAGACTCTGTAATCTTATCGCTTAATTTTTTAAATTCTGTTTGCTCTAATTCCGTTTCAAAAGATTGTAAGGCTTTGTTGTCATTAGTTGTAGAAAAATTCTTTTCAGCTTGAGTGGCCGGAATTTTCACACTAATCTCTTGCCCTACAGAAGTATGGGGAATAAAAGCTTTTCCTAATACCTCAATAGCTCCTTTTTCGTCGCCGTGATAAAGAGTTGCCTCGCCTTTAGGCAAAGGGTGCCCTAAAGTCTGCTCTTTGGTATTTTGAAAAGAAATCCATGTCTCAACCACTGGATGAGCTGGCTTTCCCTCCATGTCTTCTAAATAGGCTCCTCCAACAAACAAACGATAATCTTGTTTTGCCTTAATTGCTTGACTATTTACCCAAGAAATCCTTTTGGCCCCATTGGCTGGAATATCAACCAATTGGTCATAAACATAGGCGTGCGCATGATCCGACAGAGTTAATGCATCTTTTTTATGGGACTGTATATCTGCTTGCGAATCACTTGGTGGATTTAAGGGCGAAAATGAAGCAGGAACCAAACAATCAATAAATTGTATTTGAGCTTTTGGAAAAGCAACTCCGGATTTGTTGTTCACTTCAATCCAAGCATTCAGCTTCACATCTTCATAATTAGGTGAAAAATAAAAGGCATAATCAATATGCCAATCAAGATTTTTAAAAAGGTAAAGTAACTGGATTTCTTTGAGCAAATTTGAAGTCGTATTCTTAAAAGATAACGTCACCCCTAAATCTGATGCCCCTGCAGCAGCCGGCGCAAGGCTAAATTCAGAAATTTCAAAGCCATTTTCTTTAGTCGCAGAAGAAATCATAAAAGATTCAGGACAAATACTATTTGGAATACCTTGAAACGACCCATCTTTACCACTTTCGGTTGATATTGACCGAATCTGCTGAATTAATGTTGCATCTTTATAAATGGTTAGAATATTTGATTGAACGCCATCTTTTAAAGGTAATTTTCCTTGGACTTCAGCCTCAGCAAATGCTGAAAAAGAACTAATCATTAAGCTTGCCATTAAAAGAATTAAGCTTTGTTTTTTCATAAAAATAATTCCTCTACTCAAGAATATCAGCTTCTTCTTTCGCCTCTATAGATTGAACAGATCTGGGGATAGAATCAAGAGAATTTAGCATTTCCATGGATTTATCCTCAAGACCAGGGTCTAATTGGTTGAATTTTCTAGCTGACACTAAGACACGTCTTTCAAACGTACCCATTGATTGATTATAGGACTCTACCACATGATGAATCTGTTTGCCCAACCGTGAAAAATGCTGAGTCATATCTCCCAGTCTTTTATGAAGTTCACGACCCAATTCGCTAATTGCTTTCGCATTTTCAGCAATTCCTTCTTGCCTCCACCCGAATGCAACAGCCCTTAAAAGAGCAATCAAGGTTGTTGGCGTTGCCAAAATGACTTTTTCTTTTACCCCAAATTCAATAAGACTTGGGTCTTTTTCCAGGGCCGCACTAAAGAAAGACTCACCTGGTAAAAACATGACCACAAATTCTGGAGTTGGCTGAAACTGTTCCCAATACGCTCTTTGGCTAAGGCTTCGGATATGGGTTCGCACATGACGGGCATGATCTTCAAGCCAAGTGACACGCTGCCCATCATCTGTTGTCTCTAAAGCTTCCAAATAAGCAACCAGAGGCGTTTTTGCATCCACAATGATCTTTTTATCACCTGGCAGTCTAATAACCATATCAGGCCGAAGTTTACCATCGTCAGTTGAGACTTGCTCCAAAAAGTCGCAGTGCGATAGCATTCCTGCCATTTCAACCACACGCCTAAGTTGCATTTCACCCCATTGACCACGTGCAGCGGGTGTGCGTAAAGCTTTTACTAGATTAGATGTCTCAGATCGCAGTTCTTTTTGCGTTAAAACAAGATCAGTTATTTGGCTTTTTAATTCGCTGTAAGCCCCTATTCTCTCTTTTTCAAGTAGGGATATTTTCTCATCCACACTTCCCAAAGCTTTTTGCACAGGTTCTAAAATAATTGAGATATCTTTTTTCTTTTGCTCCATATCATTCTTCGTCGCTTCAAGAAATTTATCAAAGCTGCTTTTAGCAAGCCCCATGAAGGATTGATTGTTTGCAAGTAACGCTTGATTAGATAAGTTTTTAAAGGTTTCTGTTAACTGAAGCTGGGACTGTTCAATGAGCTGAAGCTTTTCCTGCATCAATTGACGTTCATGAAAAATTGTAGATTTAAGTTCAGTATTCTCAACCTCTAAACTGACAACACGTCCTCTTAAAATGTTTTTTTCTTCCTCTATCTCCAAATGTCGGTTTAACTTTTCCTGATAAACAGCAAGCTGAGAGAGCGTTTGAAAACGAGTTTCTTCTGAAACACGAAACTTTTTAGATAGCCGCAGTTTGAAAATGGCCTGTAGAACAATGCAAAGAATTAATCCCAAAAAAACCCCACCCAGGATCGGATAGGCCGTTAAAATCTCTAAAAAATCCAAGAAAAAGGTCCCTTGCTACAATGTTGGGATAATTGGTTATTAGCTTATTAGGGTAAAAGATGCAACTCTTATGATTTTTAAAAATGTAAAGCCTGCTCTATTCAAGTTATATTCTTAAATCAACACTCCATTTCTACTTGCAATTTTATCTTTTAATAGTTATACAAATCTCAACATAAACTTTATGAATAAAAAAATAAATGAAACTATTTTTAGCAATACTAGCTTTAATTAATACTCTGAGCGCTATGGAAGTTGAAAATGATGGCGTTAATGCTACTGATGCTACTTCATCAAAACTTGGCTCACGAACAGTATTGCATCTACAAATTTTTGAAGAGGTGCTAGCCATAATGGAAAGACGCCGTGACTTTAATCAAGAATTATATACGTGGATCAAAAACACAAATGTCCCCGTTAAACAAAGAGTTGCAGAATTTGAAGAAAAAAGTGGCAGAAGAGGTAGCAGTAATAAACTTTTAGATAGGTTCAAAGATTATACTGATAAAATTGCAAGGGATTTAGCACGGTATAATGATTTAATTCCTGAAGTAAGAGGGATTATTTCATCTACAAATAGCCAAGAAAGAGAAGATGCGGCTAATCGCTTATATGCATACTTGCAATGGACAAGAAAAGCTGAAGACACTGTATTTGTCGAAAATGCAAATAAAGATTTTCATGAAATTGAATTTTATGAAGAAATGATAGGTCAGTTAGAAAGGCTTCCGATCACAGATGGTTATAAGAATTTTCATCATTACATCACTGTTAGAGTAAATAACACTAACAGTGACGGCATTGAATGCCCTGAATATACACTAAGCATTATTGCCTCAATGCGAAAAATATCCAAGATACACGGCCCTTTTAGCAAAGCTGTGGAGGTATTAATGCAAGACTTAGGAACCGAAAATATCCTACAAGTTTTGAACTATAGGCACTATATTTGCGCCGTAGAGGATGCAGAAGTTGCATATGATGCTTTAGAAACGAGATATAATCAAACCCTTGAAAGCCTTCGGGCTCTTACCGCGCCGGCAGCATTTAGTAACCCATTTTACAGTTCCAAAAAAGAAGTTCTAGGCAATGTGCCTTCCATTATGCGCGAAATTCAAGCGCTAGAAGAAATGAGCAAGCAATACAAATCATTTGAAGAAAGATTCCAATCCCTTTTAGACCATCGAATGACGCAAAATGTACTGAGTCGTCTTGCAGCAGAAGAAGCGTTAGAAAAAGTTCAATTAACTCAAGCGAAAAACGATAGAGCAGAACAAATAAAAGAAAGAATACGTAAAAAGCGTGAAGAAGCAAAAAGAGATGCAGAAGAACGCAAAGTTCAAGAACCTACTACAGATGAGCTTATGTTAAAACCTGCTGCTACGGATGAAAACTCTCGGGAAGCTCAAACGGCAACCCATAAAAACGCCAAGAAAAAAAACAAATCTAAAAAAGGGAAAAAGTGATGAGTCAATAAGGGGCTATAAAATCGGTGCAACTTCCGACGAAATAGCCCAATGAAAAACTCTTAATAGACTTAGCAGCCATCTTGATATAGATTCTATGCACATGAAGTATGTATCTCTGATAACAGTTGAGAAAGAAGAGAAATGTCAAAAAAAATCCTAATTCTTGGGGTGAACGGATTTATTGGAAGCGCCTTAACAGAAACTATTCTCAAAGAAAAAGATTGGCAAATCTTTGGAATGGATATGGCAAGCGACAAGATCGAAGAGAGCCTTGGTCATCCTCGTTTTAATTTTGTTGAAGGTGATATTACTATTAATAAAGAGTGGATTGAATATCACATTAAAAAGTGCGATGTGGTCCTTCCACTTGTCGCCATTGCAACGCCATCCTTATACGTTTCTGATCCCCTTAGGGTTTTTGAACTTGATTTCGAAGCGAATCTTGAGATTGTTAGAAAATGCGTCCATTACAAAAAACGCGTTATATTCCCCTCAACATCCGAAGTCTATGGCATGTCAGAAGACGATGAGTTTAATGAGGAAGCCTCAAATCTAGTTCTTGGCCCCATTCATAAACAAAGATGGATTTATTCATGTTCCAAGCAGCTTCTTGACCGCGTTATCTATGCCTATGGTATTCACAACAACCTGGACTACACGCTGTTCCGTCCCTTTAACTGGGTTGGCCCAAAACTCGACAATATCTTTTCTGCAAAAGAAGGATCATCCAGAGTAGTGACCCAATTCATTGCTGACATCTTGCACAAAGGCGAAATCAAACTTGTTGACGGTGGAAAGCAACGCAGATCCTTTACTGACATTGATGATGGCATCGCAGCCTTGATTAAGATTATTGACAACAAAGATGGCATTGCAAGTAGCCGTATTTTCAACATCGGCAATCCAAACAACGATGTTTCCATAAAAGAACTGGCTGAACTACTGATCCGCTTGGTCAAAGAATACCCTGCTTACAAAGCTATTGCTGAAAAAGTAAAGGTGACAGATGTAACATCCTCTGCCCACTATGGGACCCATTATCAAGACATAAGCCGACGCGTTCCATCGATTAAGAATGCAACCAACATTTTGGGATGGGAACCTAAAGTAAACCTCGAAGTTGCTTTAAGAAAAACCCTAGACTACCATTTGGGCCGATCTGCAGGAGAACTAGATTCCCAATGACAAAACTTGGATTAAAAATTGATATTGATACCGAAATGGGAACACGCATTGGCGTTCCAAATCTTTTAAAACTTTTTGATGCGCTTGAGATCAAAGCAACGTTTTTGTTTTCTTTAGGGCCTGATAATACCGGACGCGCTTTGAAACGCATTTTTAGGCCTGGCTTTTTTAAAAAAGTCAGCAGAACAAGCGTTCTTCAAGTTTATGGACTTAAAACAATTTGTAATGGACTGTTATGGCCAGGTCCTCATATTGCTAAAAAGCATGCTGATCTTATGAAAAGCGTTAGGGATGCAGGCCATGAAGTTGGTATTCATTGTTATGATCACATCTATTGGCAAGACAAGCTTCATACATTGGATGAGGCAACCGTAAGGCATGAGGTCAATAAAACCCATGAACTATTTAAAACTGTGTTTGGATTTTTAGCACGGACAATGGGTGCTGCTGGATGGCAAGCTTCAAAGCACAGTCTTGCTGCCTATGACGATCATAATTTGCTTTATGCCAGTGACACGCGCGGAGAAAAAGCATTTTACCCAGTTGCAGGCAGACGAACCTTTACAACGCTTCAGATTCCAACAACGCTTCCAACTTTAGATGAGTTATTAGGCAGGCCTGAATACCCGTTTGAAACACTGCATGACCATTATTTAAGCTTAATTCAGCCAGATAAATTGAATGTTTTGACCCTTCATGCTGAACTTGAAGGAATGGCTTACCTAGAATGGTTTGAGGCATTTTTAAGGAAATGTCTAGAGGGCGGCATAACAATCGTTCCATTACAGCAGTTAGCTGTTGAAATCTTGGCTAGAAAAGAAAAGATACCCACCTTACCTTTGATCCAAGGAAATGTGGATGGACGTTCTGGCACACTTGCAATGCATGGATAAGTAAATCTTTAAAGAGTTTTCTAGTTCTCTTAAGACCTAAATTACAATAATTGTAGTCTTTAAATAAAAACTAGATTTCTTCCATTTTCCCCCTTGTAATTTTATTTTTCGCATCTTAAATATACTGCATTAATCATATAATGGGAAAATACACATGAGAAACTTTGGAAAACTTATCAAAATTGTCTTTATTACAGCAATGGTAACGGATGCATCTTTTGCTTCTGGGACTGTATATAATTTTGCTGATCAAGATAACGACACTATGGAAACCATTGCAGGAATCGGTTTTACAAGCCCAATCAAACTCAGCTTTTCAAGAGAAGCTTTAAATGTCATTTCAGACCCAAGATTTGACCCCAGCTTGGGAAAAGACTCAGAAACAAGGCGCACAAAAGCACTGCTACTTGGGACTGTAGGGATGGTTACATCTAAACGCATACAAGAAATGAACAATTGCTTTGCAGTAAACGACAACCCAATTGAGGTAGATATTGGGTCAATTGGCTATAATGCAAGCATGTACCCTACAGCTTTACAGTTGGAAAATGCTAATTCTTTATTTTATAGGGTGGTTAATTTTCCTTCTCGACGCGGCACCCCTTCATCTCTTACCAACCCTTTTGTAGCCACTTATTACAACCCAGATGGAACCCTGCTCCATAGCCATGAAATAACAGAGCCTGAAAAGTATATGATATTCCTAAAAGATTGTTTCACAACTGATCAGTGTACTGTGATACAGCCAGCATTAGGAAAAATAAGTATACAATACAAAGAAGCAGCATCTTTTACTGAAACCCCCGCCGCAGTTGTTGGTGGAGCCAGCGCCGGAGCTGGTGGCATTACTACACCGGTTACACCGTCTTATCTGGTAAGTTCGACTGATTCATCCTTAATTTTTGAAATTCGTTATAGACTACCAGGAGGCTGTGCGGGGCCAATGATACGTATGTATCCAACTCAAAGCCCTGAAATTGCAATAAGGGATTTGTTATCAAAAGGCTTTAGAATCAGCGACAGCAAACCAGGAAAGATAGACTTAGTTAGAGATTCAGCAGCAGTTGCTACAGAAAGTGCAAGCTCTAGAGTTGCTGTAGAAGATTTGAGTGTTAGCGGCAAAGGTGTGGGCTCGTCTGGTAAAAAATAAGATCTTTTCTGATCAATCGCTTTCTCGTCATCACTCACTCCTTATAAAAATACAGTGGTGACGAGAATCCATCTTCCCACTTGCATTTTTATTTTCATAATTTAAGCTTTATCAGTAGTATTAAAGTACACCTATAGCGCACACACATGAAAATATTTGAAAAACTTATCAAAACTGTCTTGATTTCAGCAATGGTAACTGGGTCATCTTTTAGCGCTAGTGACCCCCTGCAAGACTTAAAGGGCTTAGGATTTACCTCCTCTACAACACTTGCCTTTACTCAACATACAGTTAACTTCCTTTTAGCCCCTTCTTTTGATCCAACTCTAGAAGGAAATAGCGCAATAAGACATGCAAAGATTCTTTTAAGAGGAACTGTAATCGAATTAATCTCTTTAACAACAGTTCCTAGTGCTGAGTACAATCAAACAACAGCTTTTCTAGGTGCTTTAAACACTGCTCTTACTCGCGCTGGAGGAACAATTGGAGTTGACATCACACCCTTAGCGTATAACTTAAATTTTGAACCAACTGCAGCACAAATTAACACAGCTGCCCACTTATTGTTTGACAGGATAACTGCATTAAATACCGCCGCTATCGCTGCAGTTACGGCTGATGACCTAGGCGTAAGCATGACGGGGCATGTTTGGGGATAATTAAAGGTAAGGAAGAAATCCAATTACTTTAACAAGTAAATTGTTCGTCATCACCCATTGTATTGAAAAAATGCAGGGATGACGAGAATCCAGCAGAACAGTCCCTATTGAAAACATCAACCCATCCAAGGTAGGCTAAGGTAAATTTATCTGAATCTACCGTTGGATTTATGGCACGCACTAACACCCTTCAAGTGAATGGCAAAACCTATCATTACTACCCTTTAGCGGATTTAGGTGACATTAGCCATCTGCCCTTTTCTTTAAAGATCTTACTTGAAAATCTTTTGCGTCATAATGCGTCAAAGGAAAGCCTGAATGACATAATCCAGGGCAATCCAAGTGAAATCGCCTTTAAACCAGCGCGTATTTTAATGCAGGACTTTACAGGTGTTCCCGCCATCGTTGATTTAGCAGCCATGCGCGATGCCATGAAAAAAAATGGCGGAGATCCAATGAAAGTTAACCCAATGATTCCTGTTGATTTAGTAACCGACCATTCGGTCACAGTCGATAGCTTTGGAAACACTGAGGCTTTTGAGAAAAACGTAAGCCTTGAGTATGAGCGAAACTTTGAACGCTACGAATTTTTGCACTGGGGACAAACAGCTTTTAAAAACTTCCGTGTGGTGCCACCTGGAACAGGTATCTGCCATCAGGTGAATCTAGAATATTTAGGAAAAGTTGTCTGGATATATATGGATGAAAACGGTAATGAAATTGCTTATCCTGATACGGTTTTTGGGACGGACAGTCATACAACCATGATTAACGCCTTATCGATCCTTGGCTGGGGCGTTGGCGGCATTGAGGCTGAGGCTGCCATGTTAGGCCAACCTATTTCCATGCTAATTCCAGAGGTTGTGGGGGTGCATCTAAAAGGGACTCTGCCTGAGGGTAGCACGGCAACTGATTTAGTTTTAACTATTACAAACCTGTTACGTAAAAAAGGTGTGGTTGGTAAATTTGTGGAATTTTTTGGAAATGGTCTTGACCACTTAAGTCTTGCCGATCGTGCAACCGTTTCTAATATGGCGCCTGAATATGGGGCCACTTGTGGCTTTTTCCCAATTGATCAAGAAACCATAAATTATTTAACGCTAACGGGGCGCAGTTCGGATCAAATCGCTTTGGTTGAGGCCTATGCAAAAGCACAAGGTTTATGGCGCACGAAAGAAAACCCGGTATTTAAGGACGTTCTTGAAATTGACCTTGGAACAATTCAGCCAACCTTAGCTGGACCTAAGCGCCCTCAGGATAAAATCCTTTTACCGGATATGAAAAAGACCGCCCTTAGTCTGACTCCAAAAGGTCCAAGCATTGAGGTCACAGAAAAAGATTATTCTCTTCATAACCACGATGTTGTCATTGCTGCTATTACCAGTTGTACAAACACCTCAAACCCATCCGTGATGATTGGCGCTGCTCTGGTTGCCAAAAAAGCAAAGGCTTTAGGGTTACGTTCTAAACCTTGGGTCAAAACATCTCTTGCTCCGGGATCCCAAGTTGTCACTGAATACCTTGAAAACTCTGGCCTTATGAAGGATCTTGAAGATATTGGATTTTATCTAGTGGGATATGGATGCACAACTTGTATTGGTAATTCAGGCCCTCTCGCCCCTGAAATCAGTAAAGCCATCAAGGAAAATGATTTAACAGTTTCTGGCGTTCTATCAGGAAATCGCAACTTTGAGGGGCGTATTCATCCAGAGGTTAAGGCGAATTATCTAGCGTCCCCCCCATTGGTCGTTGCCTATGCACTAGCAGGAACAACCGCTATTGATTTACAAAATGAGCCTATAGGAAAAGGTACAAATGGAAAGGATATCTATTTACGCGATATCTGGCCCTCCTCTGCCGAAATCAAGGCTGTCATTCAGCAGTTTGTGACACCAGAGACGTTTAAAAAGAAATACCAAGACGTCTTTAAAGGCGACAAAGAATGGCAGAAAATAAAATCACCTCCATCGGTTACCTACAATTGGTCTGAAAAAAGCACCTACATTAAAAATCTTCCCTATTTTAATGAAAAAAACCATGTCATGACAGATATCAAAGGGGCCCGTATTTTAGCCCTACTCGGGGACAGCATCACGACCGATCACATTTCACCTGCAGGAAATATTAAAGCCAGGAGTCCAGCTGGGCATTATTTAAGTCAAAGCGGTGTTTCGTTGGAAAATTTCAATGCTTATGGAACAAGGCGCGGAAATCATGAAGCCATGATGAGAGGAACCTTCGCCAATGTTCGCCTGCAAAATGAAATGACGCCAGGTCGCGTAGGTGGAGTCACTCTTCATTTAAACGATAAGGCCGAAGAGATGTCCATTTACGATGCTGCCATGAAATATCAAGAAAAAAACACACCCCTTGTAATTTTTGCAGGCAAAGAATATGGCAGCGGTTCGTCTCGTGACTGGGCAGCAAAAGGGACGCGCCTTTTAGGTGTTAAAGCTGTTATTGCCGAAAGCTTTGAGCGTATTCACCGTTCCAATTTAGTTGGTATGGGCGTTCTGCCCTTGGAGTTTCCAAAAGATGTTACCAGAAAAACTTTAGGGCTGAATGGCAAGGAATACATTCACCTATTAGGACTGGAAAATGGAATAAAGCCAGGCATGAAAATTGTCTGCCTTATTAATACATCTGATGGCAAGCAGCAAAACATTGACCTAAACTGCCGAATTGACACCCAAGATGAAGTCGAGTATTTCCAAAAGGGCGGGATCTTGCCTTATGTGTTGGAGCTTTTAAATAAGTAGGAGAGTTTTCCAACTTTCCCTCTTCGCCTTTCGGGTTGCTTTGTGCTATTCATAAGGGATCTAAAAAGTTTAAAATTCTTAAAATCATATCTGTAGGTTCCTTAAATTATGAAACTTATTATAGAAAAATCCCCTTTTCTAAAAGCCCTTTCCCATGGACAAAGCGTTGTTGAAAAAAGAACAACAGTGCCAATTTTAAGCCATGTACTCTTAACAGCTATTCCAAATAAGTTATTGCTAACCTCAACAGATATGGACATAGCTTTAATTGAAACAGTTTCAGCAAATGTGGAAGAGCCGGGAACAATCAGTGTACCAGCCCATCTTCTTTACGAAGTTGTTCGAAAACTCAGCGATACAACCCCAATCACCCTTAATTACAATCCAGAAACGTCGCAATTAACGGTTAGTTCCGGAAGATCAAGGTTTGAATTACCATCGCTGCCATCCGATGATTTCCCTCAATTAACGCATAGTGATCTGACCCATCATTTCACATTGCCTGCACCTATTTTAAAGCATTTGATTGACACAACGCGCTTTGCCATGTCCACAGAAGAAACGCGGTATCATTTAAATGGCATTCATTTTCACACCCTTTCAGTTGATGGAAAAAATATTTTGCGTGCCGTTGCAACGGACATGCACAGACTCGCTTGCGTTGAATGCGAAGCTCCTGAAGGCTCAATCGGTATGCCTGAGATTATTATTGGCAGGAAAACAATCACTGAAATTCGCAAACTTCTTGATGAAGCTGAACAACCTGTTCAAATCGGCATTTCAGGTTCACGTGTTGAGTTTGCCCTAGAAGGAACAAACACCAATGCTGTGTTAAGCTCTCGTCTTGTTGATGGCACCTTTCCTGACTATCAAGCAGCTATGGCCATTGAAAATGATAAGGTCTTGATTGTAAGCACCAAAGCTTTTGCAGAAGCAGTTGACCGGGTTGGAACAGTTGTGAATGACAAAGTTAGGGCAATCAAACTTAAAATCTCTGAAAACTCAGCAGTTCTTTCCGCAGTCAGCACCGATTCAGGTAGTGCTGTTGAAGAATTAGATGTGGATTTTGCCTACAACGATGCCTTTGAAATTTGCTTTAACGTGCGTTATTTAATCGACATTGCTCAACAGATCAGTACCGATGAAATAGAATTTTTGCTTGCGGACGGTGAGTCTTCTGTCCTTTTAAGACCAATAAATAGTCCCAATTCTACCTTTATTCTGATGCCGATGAGAGTTTAAGCATATCTTTCACATGCAGAACAGCATACATCTAAATCTCTTTAAAATTTGGATTGCCACGTCCCCCCAACATCCTTTGGGGACTCCTCGCAATGACGGAAAATCGTCATCGAGAGCGAAGCGTGGCGATCCAGAAAAAAAATATCTTCATTCACGATGAGTATAAAATCTCTTTCCCTATTCCATTTCAGAAATTACGAAGAATTAAATTTGTCCCTTATTCCAGCGCCTGTTATCTTAACAGGCCCCAATGGGGCTGGAAAGACCAATATTTTAGAAGCCATTTCTCTTTTTTCTCCTGGTAGAGGCCTTAGGGGGGCAAAGCTTTCTGAGATTTCAAATGCTTCCCTTAAAAGTTCTCCTTTATTATGGGCCACTTCTCTTATCTTAAATAATGAGGTTCAATTATCAACGGGATTAGAACTTTCTTCTACGCACCAAAGCGGTGAAAAGCGTGTTCATAAAATCCAACATGAATCGGTTAGAGGGCAAAATTCCTTTTCAGAATGGCTTAATATTATTTGGCTAACTCCCGAAACCGACAGGATCTTTTTGGAATCCCCCTCAACACGCCGCAAATTCATCGATCGTTTGGTGTATGCAGAAGATCCCCTTCATAGCGAAAGATTGAATCGCTATGAATATGCTTTAAGAGAACGCCTCCAGATCCTAAGGCAAGGCGGAGAACCTTTATGGCTAAAATCTTTAGAAGAACAACTCTCATCCCTAGGCGTAGCCATTGCTATTGCCCGTAAAAACCTAATGCAACGCTTAAATGAAGGTCAAGAATATCAACATGACCTGTTTCCAAGGTTTACAAGTCAAATGCTGGGTGAAATAGATGAATGGGTTTTAAATGGTTATGCCGTTAATATTGAAGCCAAATTGATGGAAGAATTCCAAAAAAACAGAACAACAGATAGAGAAAGTGGCACAACACGCATAGGCCCTCACCGAAGTGATTGGAATGTTATACATAATACGAAAGGAATGATTGCTTCTCAGTGTTCCACGGGAGAACAAAAGATTCTTTTAATTGCTTCTATATTTTCGTTTATTCAACAAAAAGTTAGAAATGACGACAGACTTATAGTTCTTTTGCTTGATGATGTAATTGCCCATTTAGATTTTCATCACCGTGTGGTATTGTTCGATCAGATATGTGCCTTGCAAAATAATCATCAAAAAGAATGTAAGGGATCTGTTAATACCTGGCTAACAGGAACGGATCCTTTGTTATTTGAGACTCTTATTGGGCAAGGGCAGTTTTTTTCGGTTGATAATGCAATTTTAACACCTGGTTGAGTTTTATG
>JAIEMR010000063.1 GCA_019751935.1 Alphaproteobacteria bacterium | reverse complement strand
AATTATTATTTCTTTCTATTAATTTTTTTGTATTTTTTAAATATATTGATATTTCTAATTTATATCAAAAAAAGTTATTTAACCTTTCCATAAGATAAATAACTTCTATATTTTTTAAAAATCGTGCAGCCGCCTCAGATCTTCCTTGATCTTTTTCAATAAGCTTTGCTGTAACATCTGGCTGATTAAGTTCT
The DNA here is from genome assembly GCA_019751935.1 of Alphaproteobacteria bacterium. Taxonomy (GTDB): domain Bacteria; phylum Pseudomonadota; class Alphaproteobacteria; order Paracaedibacterales; family CAIULA01; genus CAIULA01. The sequence goes on along the minus strand of JAIEMR010000063.1, from coordinate 16,175 downwards.
ATTTCCATAGCCAAGGTTTTACCAATACTTCCACCTCCAATAATAACCATGCGACGACTATCAGATTCATAATAACCAAAAACCTGCATGGCTTGAGCGATATCATCATGCTTAACGAGAAAATGAATTTCATCATTAACTTCAAGGACATCATTTTCATCTGGAAAGAAAGCTTTATCACCCCTAGAAATACAGATAATCGCAATGTCGAGAGTTGAGAAAAGGCCAGGTAATAAACGGAGAGGAGTGTTGATAATAGGTGACTGAGCATGACACCTAACCCCAATAACCTTGATTTGATTTAAAACGAGGGGAATAACTTCAAAAGCACCTGGGATTTGTGTGCTGCGATCCAAGGCCCTTGCGACCTCAATTTCAGGAGAAATAATAACGTCAATTGCCAATCGATCTGGGCTAAACATATTTGACCAAGCCGGCTTTAAGTAGCTTTGATGGCGGATCCGGGCAATTTTTGTTTCAATTTGGAACAATGATTGTGCTGCTTCGCAAGCAATCATATTGACTTCGTCAGACGCTGTCACCGCAATTAATAAATCTGCTTCTTCAGCTCCCGCTTGTTTTAAAACATCAGGATGCGAAGCAAATCCTACAACAGGTTGAACATCTAACTTATCACTGATTCTTTTTAAGAGATCGGCCGAATGATCGACCATGGTTATATCATTCTCCTCAAACGCCAAATAGCGAGCAATGCTATAACCGACTTGACCTGCTCCAAGAATAATAACCTTCATCTATACCCTTCCTGTTTCAAATCCCAGGTTCGTTGTTTTTCGGGCCTTCGGTGCTCGAGTATTTTGTATACACTCCGCCCCTAGACCCTCAAACGCCTGCCCGGCCTTTTGAAACATTTTGGGTATATGCTCACTTCTGCCTCGGTTTTTAAGGAGAGTTTTTTTCATTCCACCCTTAAGCGATTTGACTAGCTTCTTCATCAGAAAATTCACCGCTTTTTCCTTCATGAACTCCAAGAGCGCGTAATTTACGATGCAAAGCTGAACGTTCCATTCCAATAAACCGAGCAGTTTGCGAAATATTTCCCGAAAACCGTTGAACTTGGGTTAAAAGATACTCCCTCTCAAAAGCTTCTCTGGCTTCTCGCAAAGGAAGAACAACGATATCAGCGCTTTTTTGCTGCCAACTGTTAGCAAAATTGTTTCCATTGATAATTTCGGTGGGAAGCTGAGAACTTTGTATTGGTTCACGAGGATCTCCTCCAGCCATAATCAACAACCAATCCACAACATTTTTTAACTGCTGTAAATCACCTGGCCATGAATAAGATTGAAGCATAACCAAAGCCTCTTGACTAAAGGACCTGGGCAAAACTCCTTGAGCGGCCGCCGCTTGCTCCATAAAATTCTGAGCTAATAACGGAATATCAGTCACTCGCTCTTTTAAAGTAGGTACAAGAATATGAGAAACACTTAATCTATAAAAAAGATCTTCCCTAAAATTACCCTCTTGAATCATTTTCTGAATATCATCAGAGGTACCCGCTAAGAAACGAATATCAATGTCGATCTTCTGATCACTGCCTATACGGAAAAATGCCTGTTCCTGCAAAACCTTCACTATTTTTGATTGAACAGGAAGAGGAAGCTGAGCGATTTCATCAAGAAAGACAGTGCCTGTATGTGCTTTCTCTAAAAGACCTATTTTTCGAGGAGTGTCTGCGGAAAGACCAAAAATTTCTGTTCCAAACAGCTCTGCCTCTAATTGTTGAGGATGATATGCCCCACAATTAATACTTAAAAAAGGGCCTCGCTCTCTTTTTGAACGCACGTGAATTTCTCTAGCTAAAGCCTCTTTGTCTGCTCCATTAGGTCCGCTCATAAAGACACGCCCATTTGTTGCCGAAATTTTTTCTAAGGCTTGCCTTAGTTGTTGTATGGATGATGAGTTGCCAATTAAAGAAGAGCTAACTCGAGCCTTAACCCTAAGCTCATCATTTTCACGCTTTAAACGGGATGATTCAATAGCCCTTTCTACAACGACAAGTAAACGTTCTGTCTGAAATGGCTTTTCTATGAAATCATAAGCACCTTTTTTGATTGCTGACACAGCAGTTTCAATCGTGCCATGTCCACTAATCATTACTACAGGAACGTATGAATGATCACGTTTAATGATATCTAGAATTTTGAGCCCATCTCGCTCACTATCGCCGAGCCAAACATCTAAAATGACTAAATTCGGTTGCCGCGCTTTAATCATATCCAATGCAGCTAATCCATCACTCGCAGTACGAGTTGTATAGCCTTCATCAGATAAAATACCAGAGATCAAATCACGGATATCTGCTTCGTCGTCGACAATTAAAATATCCTGCGCCATGCTAAATCGATCTCCTATCTATCTTGATTTTGAAAAGGAAAAACCAACTGTACACTAGCTCCTCCTAATTCACTATCATTCAATTGCATATGACCATTATGATCAGAAACGATTTTAGAAACAATAGCCAAACCTAAACCCGTTCCTTTTGTGCGTGTAGTGTAATAAGGTTCCAACAAACGCTCTCGTCCACTTTTTGGAAAACCAAGACCATTATCATCAACCGTAATAAAAAGCTGATCATCCTGGACCTCGACCTCTAAAGACACTTTTCCAGTCTCATTTTTACCAGATTCAGTCACTGCATTTATGGCATTTTGTAATAGGTTTGTCAAAACTTGACTCAACTGCTGAGGATCACAATCAAAGATAACAGGTTTGCCAGGTGTGAGATAAGTAAACTCTAAGCTTGGCCAAGGTTGACGTTGTAAAAAAAGAGCTTGCTGACATAATTCAACAATATCAACAGACTCAATTTTTGGCTCAGGCATACGAGCAAATGATGAAAATTCATTGACTAAGTTCCCAATATGACTCACCTGGCGAATGATTGTATCAACACAAGCCTGAAAAGTTTCTGGATCAGAAGTAATTTCCTTTAAGTAGCGTCTCTTGAGCCTTTCTGCCGATAACTGAATTGGAGTAAGCGGATTTTTAATTTCATGGGCAATTTTCCGAGCAACATCTGCCCATGCCGCTTTACGTTGACTCAAAATCAAAGCTTGATTTTGCTGCTGAAGTCTATAAGTCATGCGATTAAACGACTGTGTCAAATTATCCAGCTCATTACCCAAAGGCTCTTCTTCGATTTTTATCGATAGATTCCCTTGACTGACAGCTTCAGCGGCAGTAATCAAACGACTTATTGGCCTCACTAAAACATTGGCAAAAGTTAAACCCACCCAAATTGCCGCCAAAAGAAGAAGCAAGGCAACCAGTGAAAAAAATGCGATAAATGTGATTTGAATTCCGGAATGCTGCGCTACTAGCTTTACGTAATCCTGAATTGCTCCTTGGGTACGACTTATATGCTGCAAAACATCTGGATCAATTAGTTTTCCAACAAATAAATACGTATCGGTTAAAGGATCAAGTCTGATTAAAGCTCTCACTCTGTCATCTGATTCTTTGACTACAATTTCACCAGCTTTTACTTTTTCAAAATCTGTATATAAAATCTTTTCAAGTTCAAGAGAAAATGTAAGGTAAGAGCGAGCCATCACCTGCCCCTTACCATTAAAAACCAAAAGCTCTCCCAACTCTCCTTGATCGGTCTCATCATTAAGTGCCTGCGATAAAGCTCCGGGATTTTCTATAAAAAAAGACATTTGCGGTCTTAATTTCCCCACAAGAGCATGAGCATCGATCTTGATTGTTTTTTTATGTTCTTTTAAATAAGCTTCGGCAACAACACGTCCCTCATCTAAGGCATCTCTAACTGGCTGGCCAAACCATGTTTTTTCACCCACATTAAAAAAAAGAGCAGCAAACACGACGACACAAATTGCAGGCGTTACAGCAACCAGGGAGAATAAGGCCACAATATGAACATGCAGTTTTGCTCCCATTAAACCACGGCGTCTTTCTAGCCACAATTCGACCAATCTCTTGGCAATAACAACCGCCAACAAAAGAAGAAGTGTCAGATCAAGATAAATGAAAGGCAAGACTGTATGTGTTTTATCAGCCAAATTGGTGTTATGAGTAATTGCCCAATAAGTGGCAATGCCCGATAAAAGAGCCGCTAAGCTTAAAGCAAAGGGAAGCTTGCGCGATAAATTATAATTGCGCGAAAACGTTAAAAAACGAGTATATACACTGTGAAATGATAGAATAAGGAGTCTCTCTTTCTAATATTACTTCAGCCAAAATATAGCATAAAAATGCATCTTCAACCATTTTTGGAGTATAGCTTTTCTTAATTTTTTTTTCTACGGTTTCTAAAAAACACCTTTAATGCACAAAGTAATTTATTTAAAATTTTATTTAAATGCATTAAGATTGTCTTGATGTTTCATAAAACTAAGGAACACTTTTCAACATCATGAAGATGCTCATTGCTAAATTAAACCCTACTTGTAAGAAAGCTCTCGAAGCTGCCGCTGCATTGTGCGTTACAAAAGGGCATTACAATATTGAGCTAGAACATTTTCTGATCAAACTTCTTGATCCAGTAGATTCTGATATTCAAATCATTTTACGTTATTATGAAATTGACCTTCAAACCGTTTCAAGGCAATTGATATCAGCAATCGAGAAATTGTCTACTGGCAATACCTCAAGCCCTGTCATATCAAGACATATCTTAAACGTATTAGAGCAAGCCTGGTTGATATCTTCCTTAAAATTAGGCGGGCAAACGATACGTTCAGGCAGTATCTTGAGCGCATTAATTGACGTAGATCCTTTAAGAGGGATTATTTTAGAAAACTGTCCTCTTCTTCTTAGAATTCCTCGTCTTAGTTTTGTAAAAGATATTAATGAACTTTTAAAAACCAGTAATGAAGATTCTTCCTCAAGCCCCCCTTCTCAAGACTCTGAAAGTATCACAAAAGTTGAATCTTTGATGAATTCTAGTTTTGCTGCTGATAGCGCTTTAGAGCAATATACTGAGAACCTAACGCAAGCTGCAAAAAACGGTAAATTAGACCCCATTTTTGGGCGAGAATCTGAAATAAGGCAAGTCATTGATGTATTAACCAGAAGACGTCAAAACAATCCTATTCTTGTTGGAGAAGCAGGAGTTGGAAAGACAGCAATTGTTGAAGGACTTGCCCAACGAATTTGCCAAAATGATGTCCCGCCTTCTTTGCAGGACGTTCATATCCATAAACTTGATTTGGGTTTATTGCAGGCTGGAGCCAGTGCAAAGGGTCAATTCGAAGAACGCCTCAATAGACTTTTGCAAGAAATCAAAAATTCTCCTTATCCAATTGTTTTATTTATAGATGAGGCGCACGCTCTTATGGGGGCTGGCGGCACACAGGGGCTGGGAGATGCAGCAAACCTTTTAAAACCAAGTCTTGCCAGAGGTGAGCTGCGTACAATTGCAGCAACCACCTGGTCAGAATACAAACGTTATTTTGAAAAAGACGCAGCTCTTGTCAGACGATTTGAAAAGGTAAAAGTAAAAGAGCCAAACCCTGAACAAGCAATCTCTATGCTTCGTTTGATTGCAGAAAAGTATCAACAACATCATAAAGTTCCTATTTTAAATGAAGCCATTGAAGCTGCCGCTCGTCTTTCTCATCGTTTTTTACCAGAACGGCGTTTACCCGATAAAGCGCTTACTGTTTTAGATACGGCTTGCGCTCAAGTGTCTCTCTCAAGATCTGGAAAACCTGAAGAGTTACAAACATGTTTAAGTCAGATTAATCTTCTGGGCATAGAACTTCAAATGCTCAAAAATGAAGAGCATCAAGTTCTACCCTCATCTCTTGATAAATCAGATCCCATTCAAAAACGGACTTTAGATTTAGAAAATGAGCTAAACGAAGCCCATCATCACTATGAAGAACTTTCAAAAAAGTGGGAAGAGCAGTATCAAATTGTCAAGCAAGTTGAAGGCTTACGCAAACAAATCCAAAACCTTGGATCAAATGAAGCATCTTCTGTGGAAATCACTCTACTTCAGCGGCAATTGACTCAATTACAACAATCTTTAGTTGAACTTCCCTCTGAGAATGTTTTGGTCAGTCAAGCCGTAGATCAAGTTGCAGTCGCAAGGGTTATAGCCAATTGGACTGGTATTCCACTTGGGACTATCCTTGCTCAAGGCAATCGTATGTCTTTAGGTTATTTACTGAATGTTTTAAAAACGAGAATTGTTGGCCAAGAATCAGCCCTTACCGTACTTGCGCAAAGCATAGTGAATTATCATGTTGGGCTCACTGACACAAATAAACCGATTGGTATCTTTATACTTGCTGGCCCAAGCGGCGTTGGAAAAACAGAAACCGCTCTTGCACTTGCCGAAATTTTGACAGGAAATAGTCGCCATCTTGTCAGGTTAAATATGGGTGAATTTCAAGAGTCTCATTCTATTTCTATCCTTAAAGGCGCCCCTCCCGGATACGTTGGATATGGAAAGGGTGGAACTTTAACGGAGGCCGTTCGTCAAAATCCCTACAGCGTCATCTTAGTAGATGAAGTTGATAAAGCGCATGAAGATGTTATCAGTTTGTTTGCCCAAATCTTTGATAAAGGTATCCTAGAAGATTCTGAAGGAGTAGAAGTTGATTTTTCCAACACTCTTTTTGTTTTAACAACAAATCAAGGCGCAGAGATCATATCTGAGCGATGCTATTCCTTAAAAGAAACTGAAGATAAAGCAATTGTATTTGCACAGCTTAATGCAAAAGTAACGGATGAATTAACCAAAGTTTTCGGCACTCCTTTTATCGCTAGAACAACCGTTGTGCCTTATCTTCCATTAGGCATAGCTGAGATTGAAGATATAATCCGTCAAAAATTAGCCAAGATTGAACAAAGACTAAAAGAAAAACATAAATATGAACTCAGCTATTCAGAAGAATTCATCCAAAAAATTGCCCAAGACTTTATCGGACACAAAAGAGGAATCAGAGCCATTGAAATGTATTTATCTCAAAATGTCGTCCCTCAGTTAGCAGAGGCTGCTTTGAATCAAAAGTTTGAAGCCGGAGAGATACGAAAGATCAATATTGGGTAATATTGTTCCTGGACTGACAGCGCCCTATGGGTTCGCTACCTAATCATTTTTTCCCTATACCCAAAATGAAGTTACCTGTTTTCTGGATCGCCACGCTGCGCTCGCGATGACGCAGTTTTTCTCGTCATTACGAGGAACGAAGTGACGTGGCAATCCAGATAATTTGAGATATTTTGGTTATATAGCTCTATTTCTGATCAATAATAAGTTGAGCCTCTTCAGCAGCTAAATTAAGCGCTTCTTCTGCTGGCTTCTTCTCGTTTAACACCGATTCTATTGAATCTATAATTTTTTCGCGGGCAGGGCCGTAATTTGTAATGCGAACTCCATTGGGAAGGTCTTGATTAGTGCGCTCTACAACTTGCGCAACTGCCATATAAGCCGCTGGATTTTTAGCATAAAATCCAGTTTGTTTAGACAAAACCTCATCGATTGCATTAATAATTCTCTCTCTTGCCATCGCATAATTGGGAACTCTCACTCCATTGGGAAGGTCATGATTTTCTCTCTCTATGACTTGATCGACGGCAATCTTAGAAGCTGGGTTTTCCATGTAATGGTGCCCACTCTTGGTTCTCTCATAAGCGCCTACTGTTGCTGGCAAATATCCTGTTGTTTCATGCCATCTTTGCTGCACTTTTTCACTAGCTAAGTAGCTTATGAACTCAATAACTCCCTTATAGGATGGATGCCCATTGAGCACCCAAATAGACGTACCACCAATATTCAACGCATAAGGGCCATTTGGCACCATTTTAGCCCAATAAGGGTACACACCAAACCCCACATCAAATCCTTTGTCCTTTACATAGCCAAGACGATTTGCCCCTTGAAGAAGCATAGCGCACTCTTGTTTGATGAATTTTTCTTCTGCCTTTTCAGCTATTCTTCCTGCATAAACATAAAATCCCTTTTTACCCCATTCCACAAACTTATTAAGCTGATCAACGAAAGGTTTAGTATTAATCAAAAGTTTGGGATTCTTGCCGTAAAAACCATTTTTATGAGTTGCGTAAGGTATATTGTGCACAACCGAGAAATGCTCCAAAAGATAGGCGGCTGGCCAAGCTGTTGTGAAAGCTGTATAACCAGCCTGCCTCAATTTCTCAGCGTAGACTTCCATTTCCTCCCAGGTTTCAGGAGCTTTATCAGGAAGACCTGCTTTTTTAAAAATGTCCTTATTGTAAAATAAAATCGCAGTCGAACAATTAAATGGTAGAGAACAAAGATGTGCTTTTCCTTCATCGGATTCTTTAAAGGAATAAAATTCCTTAATAACAGGCACAAATCTCGCAGCTTCGATATCTATCAATTTATATAAAGGGACATAATCGTCTTTTTGATTATACATCGTGGGTGTATTGTATTCAGAAACCATCAACAGATGAGGTCTTTTTGAATGATCAGAAACCTTAAAAGTATTATTAAAGCTTTCTGTGTAATTTCCGCCATATTCCAGAATGATTTTGCATGATGAGGTTTTGTTAAAGTCATCAACGACTTTGATCAGCGTCTCTTCCAAAAAACCCATCAAAGAATGCCTAAAATGAATTTCTTGAGGAGCCCTGGGAAAAAGGAAATAGACTCCAACTCCGGCCAAAACAACCCCAGCTAAAGAGAGAATCTTTACGTATTTTGAAAAGAAACCTAACATCATCAATAAATTCTTAAGCCCTATAAAAGGTGCACTATACAAGCTTAGAAATATACTTTATAGGAAAAAAAGGTCAAGGCTAGAAATAACCTTATAGAAAAAGCACCTCAAAGGGTGCTTTTTCTAGGGCAAAAGAAAAAAGGCTAAGCCGCCAATTTTTCTTTTTTCTCTTCCTTGGCTGATTCTTTTTCTTGAGCTGTCCAATTCATCCAGCCATATATGTTAAAAGCTATAAAGACAGTATAAAGACCACATTGGGCCCATATGCCACGACTAGCATCAACGCATAGCCAAGCCATGTTACATAAACCCCAGATTAGAAATCCAACTTTTTTGCGTTGGCTATTTAAAAGGGTTCCGTAAATTGTAACAGCCGTTAAGCACCAGGTAAAAATTGAGAAGGTATCCATATGTTCGCCTTTTTAAAATGAGAAATTTCTATAAAGATAGTACATTGGGAATTATTTTAAAATAGATTCCTTAAAGAAGTTATTATTATGCTTCACGGCACTATATTGTTAATACATCTTATATATAAAGGAGAAGAATTTCCTATATCAAATGGGTAAGGCTTATAGTCACAATACCCTTCATCCCTCATGTATAAAACTTTGTCAAAAACCGAGCCTAAGATTGGCATATACCATAAAACGGTATATCTTCTAAAAAATTCTTCGCTAATCCATAGTGCTAGTTCCCATGTTTGCTTCCATAAAGATTCCGTTTCCAACTTATGTCCGTTTATAAAATCAATAATATCTGGGGTATAAAAAGAGGTGGGGGCATTATCTTTGTATTTTTTATATTGTTCTTTCTTAAGTTTTATAAAAGAACGTAAAGTCTCCGAATCACCCTCAAAAGTTTGATAGTGATAATTTAGACGTTGTGGCCTGCCTTCATTCAAAGGCGTAAAATCAGGTTTACGATTAAAATAAAGTAAACATGACAAATGCTCTTCAATAGTTGAGAGGGGGGTTTTAACAATGTCAGAAAGATGGGTTAGACAACTATCTATATCACTAACTACTATATCAGCAGCCCTTTGTGTATCTCCAGGAATAAATATAAATTCTCCGCCCTTTTTCAACATGCTTTTAAAATACGTCAAATGGCGTTGATCCCATTGCGTAAACTTAAAAACCGAAGCATCTGTTACTATACTGTTAAATAATCCAGGCAATCCAAAAGCGATCTTTTCTAATTGGCTAAGATCATTAAAATCTACGGTTAAACACCTTCCCTTATTAGGGTCATGCGGTTCATTATTCAAAAAAACCCAATTAGAATCAAATCGTTCCAACCTGTCTTCATTGTTTCGTACCCCTAAAACCAAATGACTTTCGGGTTGCTTTTTAATATAGGCCTTAACTTGACGTATTTCTCCATTAAGCCCTGTAACACTTTCAAGTGCTCTTTTGAAAGAGGCGCTTGTGCGAACTTTTTCTTTTTTTTCAGCAAACAACTTTTGAACATCATCACTTAAAGTTAGTTTTTCAAAATCATCAATCGCTAATGCACTGACAGCTAATGCTGTTAAATGATGGTAAAACAGCTTACGTTCATTAACATTATCTGCCAACGAAACTTTTTGCCATGCAGCATATGAGCCATTTAAATTTCTGATATATGCGCGAAAGACTTTAGCTAATGCCTCTTCGTTGCCTGCTCTCTTAAGTCTTATAGAAACATCTATTAAAGGCCTGTATAAGATTTCTCTCTCTTCGGCTGTAATTTTGTGATTGTAATCAAGGCCCTTGAAATGAGTTACTCTCCCATTATCATTCACAGTGCCTTTGCCGGTAGCAATAACATCACAAAGAGAAACAAGGGTTTTTATATCATCGGCTGAATTAGTGTCAGCCTTTCCAATCACACGGACGCCGCGATGTAATGGCTTGGATTCCCCTTCCATAGCTTGTGCTTTTTGAAAGCTCAAAGCTAATAGGAGGACATATAGGATGAGCCTACCTGTCTGTATAATTTTCATGTGAAAACCACTATAAGTATTGATTCATGCCATAGATATAGCAATCATGTTTAGATTTACAAGCTAAGATTTTGTTTTTTACTTAATCAATAATGAATCTTATCTATTTTTTTCATCCAGGCTTCAAAAACTTTGATAGCCTCATCTCTGCCTACTTGCTCCATTGGCACTTGACGATGATGAAATGGTTTGGAAAGCTCTTCGTAAAAGAACTCATCATCAAAACCGATTGACGCCGCATCTTGCCGTGTGTTGGCGTAATAAATTTTATCAATTCGCGCCCAAAAGGCTGCCGCCAGGCACATAGGACATGGCTCACAGCTTGTATATAAAATAGCGTCTTTAAGATGAAACGAAGAAACATGTTTACAGGCTTCTCTAATAGCAACAACCTCGGCATGCGCCGTTGGATCATTTGATGATGTCACTTGATTCCAACCCGAGCCAATAATTTTGTTATCCAAAACGACAACCGCCCCAAAAGGTCCACCAGCACCTGCTAACATCTTTTCATGAGATAGACGAATGGCGTGCTGCATTGCCTCTTGATGATTCATAATCATCGCTTAATAAGGACCCCTGTAAACTGGAGCCGAGGTTGGAACAATCATGGGAGGCTGAGCTCCTGCATAAGCAGGGTTGTAACCCGGGGCTGCCACAGCTGGGACATGCGCCGGATAAGCAGCATACCCGTTCATATTTTGATTAATAGGCATCTGAGGAGGATATGGATTATGTTGAACATATTGTTGCGTAGGATATACAGGGGCCGCAACAACAGGTCCTTGAGGAGGATAAGCGCCATGATTCGTTTTCTTATTCTGAATATTGCTTGGTAAACGCGGCTGTGGAATCATTGCCACCCCGCCCATTGTTGCATATCCAGGCGCGACTGTCCCGTGGTTCCCCTTTACAACGGTTGGATGATGATGGCCTTGAACATACCCAGGTGTTGGCATATGGGATGGATTCATACTGGCCATTTGCGCATGCCCTTTTGAATCCCCAATTCCATACAAATTCACTGCCATTAAAAATCCACTTAGGAAAAATAACGTACCTAGAAACATTAATGTAATAACAAGTCCCAATAAAGATAGTTTATTCATGGCAAAAAATAACTCCTCATCAATCCATTGGCTCTTAAATGTCGTAAGAAAAGAAAAATTATCCTGAAAATAGGATCGTCTTGCTTTTGTGTGTTTAGAAGATACTGAAAATGACCGATACGCTTGCCTTCCCTCGTCCCTGACAGAATGCACCTCAATAACAGGTTCTTTTTCTTTGTATAAATGGGCATTCGCAGCCTTTTCATCGGGCCTTGTTTGAAAGTTAAACCATTCCGGCCTAAACTGCTCATAATGACCGTAGGGGTCTTCTTCTCTCCATGAGGATTGGCTTTTAGCCTTTGATTTTAAAATCACATGAGCTCCTTACAATGCCAATGACATCCGCTGAACATCATTTTGTCTTAAATCATTGTACAAGCTTTTTATATTAATTTTAACTAATTTTTATGTTTTCAGATAAAATAACATTTAATCTAAATTTTTAAGGAGTCTAATTAGGATAAAGCCTTTTGAATTTAAAGGAAAACACACTCAAATCTATTGAATATAAGAAATAAGTGAGTCAGGATCTTTTTGCCTTAAAAGTTCAGTTGTATAACCAATGGTCTCTAAAGAAACTAGGTCTTCACCGTTTCTCTCAGAATTATTTCCTGTTTGTAGATCATCCCCTTGAAATATGGAATCACCGCTACTACCTATATTTATAGAAGCATCAGTTGGATGAAGTGGACTGACAAAAAGACGCCCGGAACGATGTGGGGCTTTTGTTCTAAGAACGCGCACTTTTCCTGCATCATTTGTAACGTAATAAGTAGGGGTAGATAGCATTTTAGGATCCTGCATCTGGTTTTCAGAGGTTTCCTCTTCTGGAGAATAAGAAGCCCTTACATATGCAGGATGTGAACGAGCAGCAGCACTGCCCTCATGGCCATTATCCCATGCATCTGCTTGGACTTTTTCGTTTAGAAAAAAAGAAAACAAGCCGAGCGCCAATACAATTTTTCCAACATTAGCAGTCATCACATTTCCCCAGATATAACTTATCTTGGGATCAGACTATCACAGCAAATATTAACAAAAGGTTACTGAAAGGTGTTTTCTTCTTTAGCAGAGTATAAAGGAGAAGCTTTTAAACTTTATTTTCTTAACGTAAGTTTTGGATTAAAAGTGTATTACATAGCCAGATGGATCCTATGGTCGCGCTTCGCTTGCCATAGGAAAACTGACGTGTATTTAGTAAAAAACAGTTTCCCTTGGGCTCCGACCCAAGGGTCCATGGTTGTATCATAACAATATATTGTGTTTTTGTACTGCTCTTTCCAAATTTCTTAAAGCCTTCCATTCCTACAAATTAATCAAACTTTATCAGCCCCGACATAATCACGGCACAAGAGATTATCCAAAGGATTGTTGTGATTTTTGTCGTTAAAATTACCTTTTTTTTCAAATTAGGCTTTATAGGCGCACTTGCCGCAAAACCGGGTTGTGTGAATTCTTCAGTTTTGACACCCAAAGGCAAAACAGCCATAAAGACCACCCACCAAATAATCTGATAGACAATAAAAGCACTAACGATATTCATTTCATATCACTTTGCTCAAGAGCATAGAAACGCATTGTCTCAATTTTTCCCTTTCGCTCTCCTTGATAAGTTTTGACAAACTTCATTCCAAGCTTTTCCATCACTCTGCCAGAAGCTGGATTTAGTGCCGAGTAACGGCCAACAAGCTTATCGATTGGGTAATTTTGAAAAATATAAGGTAAAATCGCTTGAACAGCTTCGACTGTTATCCCTTGCCCCCAATGCTCTTCAGCCAAAACATAAGCAAGCTCCATCGCCTTTGGATCTTCATCAAAAAATCTACATCCAACCAAACCAACAACCTTATCTGGATGCTCTTTAAAAGTAATGGCCCAAGGTGCAGGCATTCCCTCCATATAGTTTTTCAAAAAGAAACTTATGATGACATTTTTCGTGTCCTCGATAGTGCTATGAGGCTCCCACGTCACGTAACGTGCAACATTAGGATTACAAGAATAAGCAAAAATAGAGTCTGCATCCTCAATGGTCACAGGCCTTAAGAGCAGACGATTCGTTGTTAATTTGGGAAGGATGAGCATTTTTCTCTCAAAGCTAAATTAATTCCCAAACTCAGAAAGTGCCAATGAATCCGCGAATTGCAACATTGCTAAACGACGGTAAAGGCCATCTTGGCTGATTAATTCTGCATGCGTTCCAACGGCCTTAATCTCGCCTTGATCCAGCACAACGATTCGATCAGCATTTAAAACTGTTGCCAGGCGGTGCGCGATAACCAGTGTTGTCCGCGTTGCCATAAGGTGCTTCAGGCCATTTTGAACAGCCTGCTCACTCTCAGCGTCCAGGGCATTGGTTGCCTCATCAAGCAATAAAATACTAGGATCTCTCAAAATTGCCCGAGCGATAGCAATACGTTGTTTTTGCCCGCCAGACAAACGAATGCCACGCGTTCCAACCACGGTGTGAATTCCATGGGGAAGTGTTGGTAAAAAGTCTTGGAGTCTTACAACTTCAGCTGCCCTCCAAACCTCTTCTTCTGTGGCATCAGGACGACCGTATAATATATTTTCGTAAATAGTGGTGGAAAATAGAGCCGGTTCCTGGGAAACAACGCCGATGCGTTCCCTTAATTCTTGAACAGATACATCTTTTATATCCATGCCATCGACATAAATTGAGCCAGATTGTGGATCATAAAAACGCAACAAAAGCGAAAAGACTGTACTTTTACCAGCGCCAGAGGGTCCAACGATCGCTAAATTTTCACCCGGAGCTACGGATAATGTGAACTTATCCAAAACAGAGCGATCTGCATAACTAGGATAGGCAAAAGAAACATTATGCATGGCCAAAGTGCCCCGCGAATGGCTTGGCAAGGCCCTTGAGTATGTGGACGACTGAAGGCTGGGGTGAAGCGCAAGCAATTCCATCAATCGTTCCGCTGCACCGCCTGCCCTTTGCAAATCACCCAAAAGCTCGCTAAAGGAACCAGCTGATCCCGCAACCACAACTGCATAAAATATAAAAGCGGACAAATCACCAACGCTCATGTAATGGTCCGCAACCTCTTCGGTCCCCAGCCATAAAACAATACTAATGGCTGAAAAAACAAGAATCATAACGATCGCAGCCATTAGAGCGCGCGCTTTGCTACGCCGCGCAGCTGCCATGAATGCATTTTCCGAATAATTCTTAAACATTGACCTGTCAATGGGTTCATGCGTAAAAGCCTGAACCGTGCGGATTTGATTCAAACATTCATCAATATATCCGCCAATATCAGCAAGACGATCCTGAGAAACTTTGGAATGAGTGCGCACTTTTCGGCCCAAAAGAATAATGGGAATAATAACAATCGGCACCACAGCCAAACAATAAAGACTGAGTTTTGCTGAGATGCTAATCATCATTGCAAGACCGCCCGTCAGTAATAAAATATTGCGAATAGCAATAGCAACCGAGGTTCCCACCAAAATTTGAATCAAACTTGTATCGGTTGTAAGCCTGGATATCAGCTCGCCTACCCTTATTTGTTCATAAAAACTAATCTCAAGGGTAAGAACATGCGCAAAAACATCTTTACGCAGGTCAGTCGCAACGCGTTCGCCAAGCCAAGAAACATAATATACCCGGCCAAAACTACCAATCGCAAGAAGCGCAACAGCCACCAAAAGTCCTGCCAACATGAGTAAGGATTGGTTTGATGATTGATGAATAAACCCTTGATCGATTAAATAACGAAGCCCCGTTCCAAACATCAAAACCATTGATGATGCAAGAACAAGAGAGAAAAGAGCTAAGAAAATCTGGAATCGATACGGAGCCAAGTAACGCCTCAGGAGTTTAAATTCCCGAATTGCCTGCCAAGAGGACGCAGCTGCGGCTGGCCTTTTCTCATTTATCAAAAAATCAAATTCACTAGTATCACGCATTAGAAATCCAAACTATAGCCAAGTTGATTTTGAAACTCTGTTTTAAGAATTGTGTTTAAATTTATATCCATACGGGTGGACTGCCAACTCCCCTCTTTGTAGTCAAAATGGTGCGCGCCTGAAAATGGAGAGGATAGCCAAAGCTGATTTGTAATCCCGTGAAAATTTATCAAATACTGCTTACCGTCAGGAAGATGGATCTGCAAGGCATTACCATCGTAATCAATTTCAAGCACATAATGCGTTTCCAACATATCCGCAATGGATTCCATCGTTTCAGACGCTTGTGTTTGATAAGAAGGGCTAATGATTTCCATTTTTCCAGCCTAAAGGTGGGGTGGTGGAGCCGAGGGGAATCGAACCCCTGACCTCTACAATGCCATTGTAGCGCTCTCCCAACTGAGCTACGACCCCTTAAGGTACCTCTGGGTACTCTAACTCTAT
>JAIEMR010000018.1 GCA_019751935.1 Alphaproteobacteria bacterium | reverse complement strand
CATCAGCAATAACACGTCTTACCTGCTCAAATACAATTTGTGCTTTCGGGGAAAATTCTGGAAAGCCGCTAAGAACCATGCTCATGGAAGAATCAGCGGCACTACCTCCTTTTACAGCAGTACATTTTGCGTCTGATGGAGATGTTTCATCGGGAAAACCGGAACTTATACATTGATTCGTGAGGGAACAGAGAAAAGTTGCACACAATAGTAATTTTTTTAAAGACATTTTTAATCCTCTTAAATGATTAGTTTATTGAAATTTGGTAAATATAATTCATTCTTACGTAAGTTGTTTTGATAGAATTTTATCTCACTACGTTATTAGTATTTTTACGTAACACTATGAATAAAAGTTATCGAAAATTTTATCCATCCGGGAAAATGACGGATTATTAATCAAGATTTGAAGTGGTTAAAGTGAAAGTCAATCCGATATTCACTATCTATCAATGCTGCACAAGTTTAGTTTTTATACATAATTTATGCTGTAAAAAACCTCAGACTTTAGAGAATAATCTGGGTTTAAGAGATAATCTCGAAAAGGAAATAAAAATTATGAAATGTTTCAGTATCTTTTTAGTGCTCTTTTTAGCAACTAGCGTATGCTTAGGGTCAGGCTTACCGCCACTAGAAAAAGAAGGCACTTTAGTGCCAACAAAATTGATTTATCTTTCAGATACTTATCAAAATATTCATGAGGGTACACTTATTGAGCTTGGCTCAGACACAAAGGGTAATTACGTTATTCTTGACGAAACCATTTTTTACCCTCAAGGGGGAGGGCAGGCATCTGATAAAGGAGAAATTAGAATTGGTTCTCAGATTCTAGCAATCGAACATGTATTGTGTCGTGACGGAAGAGTCCTTCATTTCACAAAAAGTCCGATTGAAGAATTATCACCTGGAGCTCCTGTAGCTATGACGATTGATATGGATTTAAGATTACTCAATTCTAGCACTCACACAGCTGGACATCTTTTAGATGGTTGTGTGCACTCCCGCTTTCCGGCTCTTGAAGCTTTTCGCACTGAGCATTTTCTTCACTCGATGTATGTGGAGTTTAGAGGAGAATTAGCATCTCTCGGTATTCGAGAATCTACATTTAGAGAAACTGTATCCTCAGCTTTAGTAAAAGCAATTTCGGAAAGCCATGAGGTAAGAGTGACTGAAGTTGATTGGGAAACGTTTTCTGGATTATTTCCTGCGTTATCAGATGGAATTAAACGGCCTTCTTACAGATTAATTGAGATTGACTCTTTCTCTCCTATCCCATGTGGTGGAACTCATTTAAGAAATTTATCGGAATTAAGACTTGTAGAATTAACTAAAATTGTCTCTAAAAAAGGGACAACAAGAGTTAGCTATAAAGTTCATTAATTATTAAATGCGTTGTTAAAACCTTTAGGGATTCCAAGTAATTATTGTATAAAGAGATTTTTTCTTTGAGATACAGCAAAACAAATAGAAGAAGACAAACAATGTCCCAAATTAAGATTATAATACCCATCTTAATTGGTGCGTTGATATATCTTCTTCCTTCCCCTATAGGCTTGGATTTAAAAGGATGGCATATGTTTGCCATCTTTTTAGCAACAATCGTTGGAATTATTTTAAAATCAATGCCTATGGGAGCGGTGGCTCTCTTTGGAATGCTGGCAGCATGTTTAACAGGCATCCTTGATATTAATAAGGAAGCCATTACTGCCTTTGGATCCAACACCATTTGGCTGGTCGTTTTGGTTTTTTTTATAGCCCGCTGCTTTATTAAAACAAATCTAGCCTCTCGTATTTCTTATCAGTTTGTGTCCCTTTTGGGCAAAAGATCCTTGGGTCTTGGGTACGGTATAATGTTATCGGAACTTTTTATGGCTCCCTTTATCCCAAGCAATACAGCAAGAGCTGGTGGGATTATTTTCCCAATCACAAAGTCTATTAGCGAAGCCCTTGGAAGTTCTCCAGCTGCTGGCACTGAACGTGATTTAGGAAGCTATTTGATTCAAGTGGCTTATCATGGAAATTTAATCACAAGTGCTATGTTTTTAACCGCTATGGCAGCAAATCCCATGGCTCAAGCCTTTGCAGCAAAGCTGGGGGTGCACATCAGTTGGATTGAATGGGCAAGAGCTGCTCTTATTCCTGGCCTTGCTAGTATAATCATTGTGCCTTTTTTGTTATATGTTGTTTATCCCCCAAAAATTAAGGAATTGCCAGGGGCTAAAATCTGGGCGAATGAAAAACTTCTAGATTTGGGGAGCATGTCTTCAAAAGAGTGGATTATGACAATTACCTTTGTCGTCATGATTACTTTCTGGGCAATCGGTGATCGTTTTGGAATTGCTCCGTCTCTTGTTGCTTTGTTTGGACTCTGCACTTTATTGTTTTTTGATATTTTAACCATGGAGGACATATTAAAAGAAACAGAGTCTTGGCATACGCTTTTGTGGCTCTCTATTTTGGTGATGATGGCAGGATGTTTGGATAAATTTGGCTTTATTACTTGGTTTAGTTCCCAAATCACCTATTCAATAGAAGGTCTGAGCTGGCCAATTGCTTTTTTAATATTGGCGCTTGTTTATTTCTATAGTCATTATTTTTTTGCAGGAAATGCCGCTCATGTTGGCGCCATGTACACTGCTTTTTTAAGCGTTGCTATTTCTGTTGGATCGCCTCCCTTAATGTCTGCATTGATCTTAGGATTTTTTAGCAGCCTTTTTTCAAGCATGACACATTACGCAACAGCTCCTGCTTCTGTTTTATTTGGATCGGGTTACGTTCCCATCGGCGAATGGTGGTTTTATGGTCTTATCGTTGGAACTGCAAACGTTATTGTTTGGCTCTTTATTGGAGCCATCTGGTGGAAAATACTTGGGCTTTGGTAGAAATCATAAAAGCCAGCATTTCACTCAAGTATTTATAAACTGAATTATCCTCGGTTCAACTGAGTGATAACAAAAAAATGATCTTAGGTTCGGCTATGTGTTAAATTTGTTATAAACATGTTAGAGGGGAGTACATTGGTTCTCGATATAAGAGTAGTATAGCTGGAAAACTTAAGAAAAATTGAGTAAAAACTTTGTTACCCTAGAGATTTTGGCACCAAAGTGATCTTTTATAAATTATAAACCATACAATTCCTGGTTCTTCTTCTAAATACTAGCAGCTTCCGCCAATAAAGAGAGGCTATCAAGCAAGTCACTTTTTCCAGTAAACCTACCAAAACTTAATCTAAAAGTGGACTTAGATGTATTTTCGTCAATGCCCATCGCTGATAGCACATGACTGGGTTGTTGATTATAAGATGAACAGGCAGAACCTGTACTCATAGCTACTTTTTCTTTTAAGGCAGTTAGAGTTTCTTTACTATTTATGCTTGGTAATGCAAAATAAACAGTATTGGGAAGGCTATTATCTTCATCTCCTAAAATTTTGGCTTGAGGAAATTTGCTTTTTAAAGCCAAGATGAATTCTTTTTTCATTTCTCTAAATTTTTTTACTTCACTATCTACATTGCAGGCGATTAGTTCAGCAGCCTTTGCCATTCCTGCAATCGCTGGAATATTAATTGTTCCTGCACGAATCCCATTTTCTTGACCTCCACCATAGATGAGAGGATATTGCTTTAAAATTTCTAAATTTGAACAGTAAATACCGCCGATACCTTTAGGACCGTAAAATTTATGCGCCGAGAAACTCATGAAATCCAAAGGTACTTTTTTAACACTGAAAGGAAGTTTTCCTATGAATTGAGCTCCATCACTATGGAAAAGAATTTTTCTTTCCCTTGTAATCTTACAAATCTCTTCGATGGGTTGCAGAACCCCTGTTTCATTATTTGCTGCCATTACACTTATAAATACCGTATTTGGCCTTATTGCTTGCTTCAATGCTTCTAAATCAATTACGCCTGATGGCAGAACGGGAATATAAGAGATAGAAAAACCTTTTTTTTCAAGTACTTTGCAATGATTAAGAATACATTTATGTTCAATGCTACTTATAATAAAATGTGCTGACGTATTATAATGCTTTTGAGCAATAGCATTTAAAATTGTATTATTAGACTCAGAGGCTCCTGAAGTGAAAACAATAGAACTAGGTTCAGCATCTATAAGCGAAGCAATTTTTTCTCGAGAAGTATTTAGTTTGCTTTGAGCAATCCAACCCAATAAATGAGTGGTAGATGCAGAGTTTCCATAAATGTGTTTGTATGAATATTGAACTTCATCTAGAACCTGGGGATCTAATGGAGTCGTAGAGTTATAATCCAAATATATGATTTTTTCAAACATCGTAATACTCCTATTTAATGAACTACATCTTCTACTAAGGTTTTCTCAATTTCATAAAATTGCCCTTCTGAATCCATGAAAAATACATTGATAATATCAAGTTGCATGTTTTCTAAGCTATCAATACGAAAAACGTGTTTAAGGGCCTGAGCGCCATTTGTAACTTTTGGTTTATCCATAATTTC
Source organism: Alphaproteobacteria bacterium (assembly GCA_019751935.1). Classification (GTDB taxonomy): domain Bacteria; phylum Pseudomonadota; class Alphaproteobacteria; order Paracaedibacterales; family CAIULA01; genus CAIULA01. The sequence continues at coordinate 12,115 of JAIEMR010000018.1, read as the reverse complement.
ACTCCAATCAATTATCATGAAGTTGTTTGTATGGAGAAATCTTTCTTTAAGTTTCGAGCAAATATCTACGTAATGTTGCCCTACAATTGATGGACAGTAAGCATTAAATATTTCATTTTTTCTCTTCGCCAAAAGAACTTTTTCCATGCTTTGATTATAAAAATATAGATTCCTATGTTGATCTTCCGTATTTTCAACCGTTAAATAATCCCTCTCATCTTGTATGGCCTTTTTGAGATATTTAATGCTACGATTCTTTGCGGTTTTCTCAAAAAAAAGCAGAACTCTTTCTTGTTTTATGAAAGGATCTTTCTCGAATAGAAGATTAATTTCTGACGGCAAAATTTCTCTATTTTTAGATGGTTCGGGGATGTTTATAGAACAGCCCGTTTCACTGCATCCTTGCCCTAAATCATCAATTAAAATACCAAAAACAAGTCGGATATCTTTTTTGAATTTCTTAATTAAAAGTTTTCCTAAAAAGAGAGCATCGTTTAAAGAGTTAAGAGCAAATTGATCGGCACCTTTACCTAATTTAAAGTGCCCTGCTTCTAAAAACACTACGGAACGACCATTTTTTACTATTTTTTCTTCTACGTTCTTTAAAATATTTTGTACATATTCTTTCATTGCCAACTCCTTTTCAAAAATCAATCCTGATCTAAGATTGTGAAAAATATAAACAGCATTTTTATGCAAAATTTATATATTTTAATTGAAAAGCAGTATGTCTCATTATGTACTTATACGCAATCCGTATTTACTACGATATTGCATGGACGTATAAAAAACATAAGAAGCTAATATAACTAGGAGATAACGGAGTCTATAAGAACTTCCTTCTTATTTTTTATAGAAATAAGTTTTTGGAAAGCAACAAAACACTCAATGTAATTTTCAAAACACGGTATTCTAAATTAAAGCCTTTTTTGTATTTTTTTTAGAGTTATTATTTTCCATATTTAAATTGTTATTGACTTGAGATAAATTTAATTTTAGCCCCTCAAGAATGGGTGAGCTTTCAGAAAAATAGTTATTTGCAATTTTAATGGCCTGATTGAGATAATAAATAGCTCTCTCGTGAAACTTTAAAGCATTTTCATATGATTTTTGGTTAGTAGATATGTTGTAAAATTTATCTAGGTATAATTTTGCTAATAACTCCATTGCTACATAGCCAGAAGGATGGTTATTTCTTTGAAATTCTTGAAAACTTTTTTTTACAAAGTCTAAGCCATTTTCTATATATCCAGCTTTTAAACAATTTTCTCCCAAATATAATAAAACTCGTGCTGTTTCAATGTGTTCTTTTCCATAATTATTTTCAAAAATCTCGAGGGCTTTTTGAAGTAAATCCTTCCCTTTCTTATAATTTCCTAAATTTGTTAATACATGACCTAAATGTAATAATGCCCAACCTGTTCGATAATCTTTTTCACCACCTTTTTTTTCAAAAACTGGAACAGCGAGTTCAAGACGGCTCTTTGCCTTTTTATAATCACCTAAACTTGCGTAAGTCTTTCCAAGATGCACTAATATGCTTGCTGTTGAAACATAGGTATTTTGAGAATTTAATTCATATATAATATGGCTTTTTTCTAAAAGCTCTTTTTCCAACAGATTATATCCTAAGCAACCATAAACTTCCGCTAGATAAACTGAAGCCCATGCAGTTTCTATATGATTGGGCCCCAGTTCGCTTTCAAAACTTTCCAAAGCTTGCTTAATTAGATCTAAAGATTTTGAGTAGAAACCTAATCTAGTATAAACTCTTCCGAGATATACAGCAACTTCTGCTGTAATAATGTTTTCCCTGCCATAATGTCTTTCATAAATATCTAAGCTTCTTTTAAAACTTTCTAAAGATTCATTGTATTTCCCTAGACTTCGAAAAATCATACCTAAATACATTAAAATTTTAGCTGTTTCAATATGATCAGGGCCATAAAACTTTTCATAGGTTTTTAAGCCATTTTCTATTAATTCTTTTGCTTTTTGCAGATTACCTAAAAAAAGCCTATTGTAGGCTCCTATATAAACGGCATATCGTGCAGCTCTCAGTTCTTCGTTTTTATTATCTTTAAAAATTTTATAACTTTGTTCAAGGAGTTTAACTGCATCATTAACTCTGCCAAGATAAAAATAGATTATGCCGAGTTCACCGCCAATAATACCTATAATATCATCGTACAAAATAGAATGATGACCTATAAATTGCTGACCGTGATTGAGAATAAGTTTCATTTTTGATACATCTTTTTTATCCCAAGCATCAATAATATATTTTTCGAGAGTTGGACTTATTAGCTTTAAAAAGTGCTCTTTGTTTTCTTTACTTAATAAGTGTACCAAATGGCATAAACAGATATTTTGTATGCTACGGTGTAAAGATATAGAGGCTATAGATTCTTCAAATCCAGAATTTTCACTTGTAATCAGGGAGTGTCTTTTTAGATTATAGATGAAATCTCCAACAACAATGTCGTTTTTATACGCAATTAATAAATCTTTAGGAATATTTTGAGAGTCAAGAAGAGATATTAAAAAAAGAAGTTCTGTGTATTCATTATTTAGATTTATTATTCTATCAAGAGAGGAGGTAATAATTCCATAGCGAGTTTTTGTATAATCACTTAATTCAATCAAAAGATTCTTTTGAGACTCTTCAAATCTTTCACTAAATTCAAGGATGCGTTTGAGATATTGTTCATAAGGCATGCCTGTGTTTTTGATGTAATAAGCAGCTGTGGATACATCGAGAGGAAAGGGGGGGATATTTTTAAGAAACCTGCGATTTGATTCTTTTTGTGAAGCAGATAACTCATCGAATTCGCAATCATAAAGTATTTTACTAAAAAGAGTCAGGCGCTCATCTGGGCTAAGTTCTTCAACTTGAATTACGTTGTTACGAGTAATATAGCTTGTATTGTGAATATTAGAGTTACGAGTTGTTATAATAACTCTTCCATTACCCCATAGTTGCGTGTTTTGTGGAAAGGCATCTTGAACTATCGTTACACTTTCAAAATTATCATAAATAAGAACCCAGTTTGAGTTTTCCTTTAAACGTTGTTTTACAAAAATTAGAAGTTGCTTTTCTTTTGATTCTTGATTTTGAATTTGAAGAATAGTTTCTAGCTCTTTATGAAGCTCATCTTTTTTAGCTAATGCGCGGGCTAAATCTTGGAATGAAGCAATTAAAGAGCTTCTCGTTTCAGCATTTAATTCCCAAACAATAGAGGCATTTTTTTGTGAGTGCCCATAGTACCTAGCTAATGTTGTCTTGCCGGCTCCTCCAATTCCAATTATACCAACAAGAGCAATCGCATTAATGCCTTTCTTACTTCTTAAACGATGATTCATTTTGTTAATAATTGAAGGACGCTTGAGTAATGCTGTTTCTACGGGAATAATCATATCCGAATGTACTGGAGACGATTCTTGTTTTTCTGTATGATAAGAGGTTGGGTTATTTTTAAGTTCAGGAGATTTATCTTGCTCTGTTAATTCTTCAAGGATATTTTTCCTTTTTTCTTCAAACTCATTCATCATGATATCTAAGTCAATATTGCTTAGAAGTATTTTTAAAAGCGTAAAAATAAGAAGATAGTATGATTGCTCGTTATCAAAAAGTAATGCACCTCGAGATAATTCTTTTGACTCATCCATCAGTTCATTCTTTGAGAGAATAAGGCATGCTTTCTGTAAAGACCTAGATATATCAGTTGAAGGATCCCCTACAATGTGGAGGAAATAATCAATATTTTTTATATCATCTTTTTCTTTAAATATTTTAATACCACTCGTAAGTAAGTGCTTTTCCAATTGAAAAATCGGAAATGTATCTAAAATTACCTCTTTTATCTTACAAGAAGGGCCCTGATTCCTTATAGTGCTTGAAATTCTATTTAATGTATCTCTAAATACCTTTTCTACTAATAAATTTTTGTAGTGTTTATTCAACGAATTCCGCAAACTTTTGTTACAAGTATCTATAAAATGCGTGATATCTCTTCGTTTTGGAGGAAGTTTTTGCTTAATGTTAAATATGTGAGCTTCAACTCCTTTATTTCTGATCCCTAGAAGCTCGGCAGACCGCTGAGGGGTTTTCGTTATATAAATAGCTGAAAGAATATCAAATTGACGAGGTGTAAATAAAACATCATCCCATATGAGTTCGGAAGGATAAAAACTAGGCAAGAGATCTGTTAATAAAACTTTCCGCATAAACCCTAATAGTATAAGAATTATTTTGGGTATAAGCTATGCTCACTGATCCTCTTTAATCAAGAAGTTTTAATTATGTTACCTCTAATCACATAAGAAATTGAAGCTTTTTTTGATGTCAATTCATAAGAATAATTTGTGGCAATCTTGATGGAGCATACTCTTTGATACCATCCCAAAACCAACCAGCTAAATAAGTTTTATTAGTTTTATTAGTTTTTTCTTTAGCTGAATTTAAATATTGCTCAACTGTTCTGATTGATAGCCCTAATAGACAAGAGATTTCTTTGAAAGATTTTCCATGGGCAATATAATAAACACATTCGAATTCTCTTTTTGTAAGCTCAATATTTCTCCATTGAATTGTATTTTTTTGAGGATGCTTTTTTGATTCTTCCTTTGCTAATGGTTCAGCATAATTTCTATTTAAGGGTTTTTTATAATTTAAAATTATGTCACATAATATATTTGGAATGACTCTGCATTGTGTGTTATTTTCTGATGTTTTGGATTTCATCATTTCAATTTTCTCCAGATATTCGTTAAGAACGTCTTTACTGTATAAAATGCATGGGAAGCCTTAAATAAGGAAAGTCCCTTAAGGAACCTCTTAAGATACTTTTCTTTTGTAAGCGAATTAGTAAAAATTTTAGAGGCGAATGAATAAATTTTATGTTAGTTCTATAAAAACAACCTATGGTTGATTCAATATTAAAATGGAATTTTTTCTGCAATCTTTTGCTGCTATTTTTATTGTAATGGAACCATTTTCTGTAGTAGCTGTATTTGTTGGGCTTACAGAAAGTCTATCCATTCTCGAAAGACGAGAAATTGCCAAGAAAGCTTGTTTAATCAGTTTTGCTTTTTTGATGACCTTTGCTTTCATTGGTGATGAGTTATTAAAAATTTTGGATATTAGCCAACCGGCTTTTCGTATTACTGGAGGGATTCTTTTATTCTTAGTAGGGCTAGATATGGTCCTTGCAAAGCATTCCGGATTACATGCTACCAATAATGAAACTATTAAAGAAGCTTCGCCTAGAAGAGACATTTCTATTTTTCCTATCGCAATTCCGTTGATAGCAGGGCCAGGTACACTAGCAACAATGATTATTCAAATGTATCAAGCCGCCTCTATTGGAGTCTTTTATCAACTAGCAATTGTCTTTTCTGTTGTTTTGATGATATCTTTCACATACCTGATCTTAAAATATTCTGATTTTGTGATCAAAAAACTTGGCACAACTGGAATTGATATTTTAACTCGTGTTTTTGGTATTTTTTTGATCGCCCTTTCAGTGCAGAGTCTTATTTTTGGCTTTTCTATGGCATTTAAACAAATAGCAGGTTAAAACTCTAAATTCAAACCATGTTTGTTGTAAATTGAGGAAAGGGACTAGCGCGTTAAAAAAAGAAAAATTAAGGGAGGTAAAAGCTATTTTAAAGATATTAACATTAAGTGAGAAAGTGAATTTGTTAAAACAAGGCTAGGGATTAGCTAAAAAACAGCCATTACTATTTTGATTGAAGTTCCTAATATTCAAACTTTTCACACAGTAAAAGAAGTTTTAGCTCAAGGGTTAATGCCATTCATACAGTAATTAAGTGCATCTGTTAAAAGAAAGCCAATATTACCAGTGCTTAATTTAGAAAATCGTTCTCTTATATCTAAAGAGTCTAACCCTACGCTGCTCTGAGTTTTTTGCGTCTACCCTTCATGCCAAGTCCTGAAGTTTTAGCAATCTCACTACGACGTTTTGCATACACAACTGAAACAGCTGGATGATCTTGTGAGAGATTCCATCTTTTCTTATATTCCGCAATGTTCATGTTATAAATTGTTTTTAAATGACGTTTGAGCATCTGCAATTTTTTGCCATCCTCCAAGAAAATAATATGCTCATCTGTGACAGACTCTGAAATAGAAACGGCAGGTTTAAGAGGACCATTGTTTCTAAGCCTTTTTGGTAAATTTACGAGTGAACAGGATCTGGCTTTTATAGTTATTCACAAACGGACCTAAAAACAAAAGGTCCCTTTCGCCTGGTCCTGCCTTCGATGTACGACACCTTGACCTTACGAGGAACGATTGAGTCTGAAATGGGGGCTTATTTATCAACATACCATATTGTGAATGAAAGTCAGTTTCGTGTGACTCGAGGGAAAACAACAATCAATCTTCTTGAATATGGGGATTTTACAAATACTTCTTTATTTAAAGTTGCTAGCCTTCGAGCCAAAAGGGTGTGGCGATTTACTAATAAAGGTGGTCAAATAGAAATTGATTCCATAGAACCAGGCATTAGGTGGCTCGAAAATCTTCCCAATGAGACAGAGAAAGCAAAAGCGCCTGAAAAGCAATCATCCCATATCATCATTGGGTCAGGGGAGCTTAAACCCGAAATCTTTGTCAACCATTCCCGCTTTGAAATGAAGAGTGGAAGGCTTGAAGTTAGCATCTTTAATAATGATGATGGATACCTAAATATAGATCGTCTTAACTTTTGGAGCCATAGCAGAGGAACAGGCAAAGAGAAAAAGGAATATGGACGCCAGCAAAATCTAAGCGGGGTGATACAGGCAAATTGGTACTCAGATTACTATTCACCTCTTGATGAACTCAATATCTACGGGAGAGTTCCCGAATTTATATGCCTTTGATAAGAATGCTAATCAGTTGTGGATAGCTGAACTTCCCACTACAGATACGGGGTGATTGCTATTACCTAATAGAAATAGGTAATGAAGAAATTTAAGGCATATTCTTGGTGCTCTTACATTTGTCAAATTGACCCCAAAACAGGAAAAATCATAGAAAAGATTTTTACGAAATAAGTTTTCAATTTTTATATATTTTGTACCTTTGCTAGGGATATTTTTGGCCAAGAGAATTCTAGCATTATTCGCTTTTGGAAAAAGAGGGAGCGCAGAACAGTTTGAAATTTTAACCACAGAGCATAAAGATATATGCGCCCTTTTAGAAGTAGTGTCTTTAAAATGAAATTATCTGAAGCCCATACATTAAATTTAGAAAATAAAACAATACAGTTTAATAATAAAATTATCAATGCATTTATTTTAAAAAATATTGTTTCTATCTAGTTTGAAGACAACCCCAGCATTAAGTTTTTTAGAAATCTATGGGAAATAGATCTAAACGGCAGTAAAATATGGGAGGCAGAAAATCCAGACTTTTTGCATCCCGGTGAAAACTACTATCAAATTGCTATAGAAGAGAATCACCTTATTGCAAGATCTTCAATTTTTGATTGTATTATTGATCTTGATACGGGCCAAATTATAGAACATGAACTTACAAAATAAAACAACAGTTTATGAGAAAGTAGCATTATTTAACTGAAATAAAACTAAATAATGCTCTCTTTATCCAAAAAGATTATCCATTGCCAGAATTTAATAAAGCAAGAGTCTTACAACCAGCTCTTGTGCCCGCAGGTACTAGATAACAACGTTCTAGAGCCACTACCTGCATATAGTAAAAGAGGGGCACTTGAACAGTTTCAAGCAATACATAAAGATATTCCTAAATCTAACTTTTCGCCCGGAGTTCCTTTTAAATGACAAAATACCAAATTAATGGAAAAACGCTAGAGATGCTTGGCTATAAAATTGAATTTGATTTTCCAATTGATAAAGTAGAATTGTATGAAGAAACTATATTAGTCCTCTTAAATTCAGATTCTAATCTAAGAAAATGGAGACAATTTCCTAATTTGTATTGTGTCGATTTTAAGGGAAAAGTTTTGTGGATTGCTGAATTACCTACTACAGATGCTGGGGACCCTTATCATTCATTCTCCATAATAGATAAAGCTATCAAAGCATATTTTGACGTGCTTCAATATATTGCTAGCGATTTTGCTAATAAGCTTCTTCTTACAAGAGAAAGGCGAGTAGTAGAAGCCCAATCAAAAATCTTTGCCTTTTTAAATAATAAGCAAAAAGAGTTCATCGAGTTTGTTCTTTCGCATTACATCGAAATCGGCGTGGAAGAGTTAGATATCGGGAAAATTATCCAATCCTTTAAAGCTTAAATACAAGAGTACTCACGATGGCGCAGAAATTCTGGGGGGAGTTGACAATGTTAAAAAAAAATTTGTCGAGTTTCAAAATATTTATACGAGAAGAAGGCTGCCTAGTTTGTGCAAGAACTGAATTAGCTTTGAATTTGGTATGTTCCTTTTTCTAGAAATTGTATTTTGAAAAACTAAAGCTCTTCATTTTATAAGGTCAGTTTTAGCAGGTTTAACAACTTTAGCAGGGATTAAGTTATTCAAAATAAAAGTAGGAAAATAATAACTGCAATCAACTAAATCCAAATCTTTCTGAAGGTTCTTAGATTTTGCTACCCCAAATGCTACCCCAGAGCATTTTTAGAGAGAGCAGAAAATCACAAACCCTTACGTTTACTGGTGCTGAAGACAGGAATCGAACCTGCGGCCTACTGATTACGAATCAGTTTCTCTATAAGCTGAGCTACTTCAGCATTTCCTAAGAATTAGTAAAATTCATACAATGGGTCAAGTTAAAGCAATGCACTTTAGCTTAAGTATTGCCCGCCATTAATATTTAGTGTTTCGCCTGTAATGAATCCAGCTTCTTCAGCTGCTAAAAACAGCACACACCTTGCAATTTCATCAACTTGCCCTAAACGACCAGCTGGAATTTGAGAAACAATTTTTTCTAAGACTGATTCAGACACCGCGCGTACCATTTCTGTGTCAGTATAGCCAGGAGCAATGACATTAACTGTGATTCCTTTGTTAGCCGTTTCTAAGGCCAGCGCTTTAGCAAAACCGATAATGCCGGCTTTTGCAGCACAATAGTTAACCTGACCAACTTGCCCTTTAAGTGCATTGATAGATGATAAAAAAATAATCCTACCAAAACCATTTTCCCTCATGGGGATTACAACAGGTTGAGCAATATTAAAGCAAGATGTGAGGTTCGTTGTAATAACCTCCTGCCACATTTGGGGAGACATTTTATGGAAAAAGCTATCCCTTGTAATGCCAGCGTTATGAACTAGAATGTCAATAAAGCCGTGATTTTTTGTAATATTATCGCTTGCTATTTTGCATTCTTCGTAGCTTCCCACATCAAATGAGCTAACCTCAATATTGTGCTGTTTTGCAAATGTGTTGGCAGCTTCATGGTTTTTGTGGTAGTTGGCTATGACTTTATAACCTTTTCTTTTTAAGGCTAAAGTAATGCTTGCGCCAATTCCGCGCGTTCCACCAGTAACAAGTGCTATCCGAGTTTTCATAAAAAAAGCCTTATAAATGGGAATTACATCTATAAGGCTATCAAAGAATTTTTATAAGGCCAAGCGTTCAGCTTCTATTTCTTGGGCTTTTTTTTCTATCATCTCTACAAGGTGATCAACAATATCGTTATCTTGCAAACGATGATGGGGAATACCGGCTACATACACTTGATGAGTCCCATTTCCTCCACCTGTAAAACCAATATCTGTTGATTTAGCTTCACCGGGACCATTCACGACGCAACCAATTACTGAAACGGTCATGGGTGTTGTAATATGAGAAATTCGTTGTTCAAGAAGTTCAACGGTTTTAATAACGTTAAATTGTTGACGTGCACAAGATGGGCACGAAATAACATTAACCCCTCTATGGCGGAGTCCCAAAGATTTTAAAATATCAAAACCAACTTTGATCTCCTCTTCAGGTTCTGCTGAAAGAGAGACACGAATAGTATCGCCAATACCATCCATTAACAACATCCCCATACCAACAGCAGACTTAACTGTACCTGTTCTAAGGCCGCCAGCTTCAGTGATACCAAGGTGAAGAGGGTAATCACAAACTTCTGCAAGACCACGATATGCAGCAACCGCCAGCATCACGTCCGAGGCCTTAACGCTTATTTTGAAATTGAAAAAATCATTATCTTCTAAAATTTTTGCATGACTTAATGCGCTTTCAACCATCGCTTCGGGGCAAGGTTCACCGTATTTTTCTTGTAAATACTTTTCAAGGCTTCCTGCATTAACACCAATGCGCATGGAACAATTGTAATCTCTTGCCGCTTGAATCACTTCTTTTACGCGTTCTGATGAGCCTATGTTTCCTGGGTTAATACGAAGACATGCAGCGCCTGCCTTTGCAGCTTCTATCGCTCGCTTATAATGAAAATGTATGTCTGCAACAATGGGAACCTTAACTTGAGCGATAATTTTAGCTAGAGCTTCTGTGGAGGCTTCATCAGGGCAAGAAACTCGCACAATATCTGCGCCAGCTTCTTCGAGTCTTTTAATTTGATCGACTGTTGCAACGACATTTGAAGTAAGAGTATTTGTCATTGATTGGACTGTTATAGGCGCATCACCACCTATAGCAACAGAACCTACATAAATTTTGCGAGAAATTCGCCTTTTTATTTGTCTGTGCGCGCGCGCATGATCCATTTATTTATCATCCAGAACTTTTAGTTAAGAAATATATTAATGATGGAAAAAGTCAAGCAGAATAAACTTGCCTGTTGCGTAAAGATAAAATTATTTGTTTAATAAGAAAGAGTCTAATGACAAAAGAAGGTGTTTATTTAGGTGCCTACTCATTCAATACAAAAAAACCTTGATCTAACTACAGAAAAAGAGCCTGAATTTTCTAATAAAGTAGGCCAACTTTTAAGGTCTACACGTGAAGCAAAGAAAATAAGTATCGAAGATGCGTGCAAAACCTTAAAAATTAGAAAATTTTTTTTAGAAAATATAGAAAAAGGTAATTTTGAAAAGCTACCAGGGACAGTTTATACGCTGGGATTTATAAAATCTTATAGCGTGTATCTGGGAGTTGATTTTGAAGAGTTATCCTCTGAGCTTGTAAAACTAACAACATCATTAGAGAAAGATGTTCCACTTTCAACATATTGCCTTCCACAACCAAAAAACCTGCTGACTAAAAATGCTTTATGGGGGTCTGTTTTTTTAACGACAGCTTGCATTGGAATGTATCTTACATATTATGCACAGCGAAGTGAAATTTCTGAGAAAGCAGAGCCAGTTGAAAAACGGGTTGATCCAGTTCGTGAAAAAATTGAAATGTCCAGACAGATATCTGCAGAGAAAAGTTTGGCTGCAGGCGCAGATCGTTTAGCCGCCCCAAATAGTGAAGTAATTACAATATCTGCAAATAAGGAAACATGGATTAGAATTGTTGATGCGAATAATCAATTAATTGTAGCGCGTTTGTTGCGCCCTCAAGGGTTCTATCGTTTAAATTCGGAAGCAGGTTTTCGTCTGACGGCAGCCGAAGCAGGAGCCATTGATATTTACTTAGGAGATGAAAAATTAAATATTCCTTCTTTATCAGGGAACGATTTGTTAGAGAATATTCCTATAGATGGTAAAAGCTTGAAAGAATACTCAGTGAAATCAGTTATTGTACAAGAAACTCCTCCTCAATCTGAGGTAGCAGTGCAACATGAAGTACTTCCTCAAGGACAAAAAACAGCTGATGATTATTTTCAAGTCCAAAAGGAAGTAAATTCTAAAAATGAATAACTTTTCCAAAAGCATCTAACACAGACTCATGCATCATTTCTGATAAAGTTGGATGAGGAAAAATGGTGTGCATTAATTCTTGCTCTGTCGTTTCAAGAGTTTTTGCAATTGCGAACCCTTGGACAAGTTCAGTAACCTCAGCGCCAATCATATGGGCCCCCAAAAGCTCACCTGTTTTAGCATCAAAAATTGTTTTAACAAGTCCTTCTACATCACCAAGTGCTAATGCTTTTCCGTTGCCACGGAAAGGAAACCTTCCAACCTTTACTTCATGCCCAGCGGCTTTTGCCTTTACTTCCGTAAGTCCGATACTCGCAATTTGTGGCAGGCTATAGGTGC
>JAIEMR010000201.1 GCA_019751935.1 Alphaproteobacteria bacterium | reverse complement strand
AAAAAGAAAAGATGATAGCCGGTATCAGCAAGTCATCAAGCGTTTGAATATACGTCGTTAAAAGTTTTGATTACGTTATATTTGTTTTGAAATGAGAAGGGGGCGTTTTAACGAGCGCTCCCTTTATTTTTTTATGTATTAAAGGATAAAAATGTCAGATTTTTTTAAAGTTATTAGAGAAGAGATTCAATGGGCAGGACGTTCATTGATTCTGGAAACAGGAAAAGTTGCTCGTCAAGCTGATGGTGCCGTGATGGTGACTTATGGTGGAACAACTGTTCTATGTACGGTTGTTGGTAAAAGAGAAGCAAAACCTGACATAGATTTTTTACCGCTTTCTGTTCATTACCAAGAGAAAACCTTTGCGGTTGGTAGAATTCCGGGTGGATTTTTAAAACGTGAAAATAAGCCATCTGAAAAGGAAACATTAGTTTCAAGATTAATTGATAGGCCAATTCGCCCACTGTTTCCTGAAGGATTTCATAATGAAGTTCAGGTCATCTGTACTGTTTTAAGCTATGATCATGAAAATGATATGGACATCACAGCACTCATTGGTGCATCTGCTGCTCTGAGCATTTCTGGCCTTCCTTTCATGGGGCCAGTCGGCGCATCCAAAGTTGGATATGTTGATGGTAAATTTATTTTGAACCCAATCCCAAGTGATCTTTCACTAAGCACTCTTGATCTAGTTGTAGCAGGAACCTCTGAAGGTGTACTGATGGTTGAATCAGAAGCTAAAGAGTTATCAGAAGACCTTATGCTTGAAGCTGTTGTCTTTGGACACAAAGGTTTTGAGCCTGTTTTAAAAATGATTGAGTCTTTAAAGAAGAAGGCTGGTAAAGCTGAATGGGTTGTTGCAGGTCAGCATGACCTTCATGTGGCAATGAAAAAGCGTGTAGCAGAAGTTGCAGCGGCTGATATAAGAAAAGCTTATGAAATAACAGTAAAACAAGATCGTTATGCTGCACTTGATGCCGCGAAGAGCAAGGCAAAGGAAACTTTAGAGGCAGAATTTTCTGGAATGAACCCTGACAGTTTGTTAGAAGGTCTGCAATCTGAAATCTTAAGAGGAAATGTTATCGATCACGAAAAACGTGTTGATGGACGTGGTTTAACCGATATTCGCCCCATTGTGTGTGAAGCAGGTTTTCTGCCAAGGACTCATGGCAGTGCGTTGTTTACCCGCGGAGAAACTCAAGCCTTGGTTGTAACAACACTTGGAACGGGTCAAGATGAACAGATGATTGATGCCTTAGAAGGGGAATACAGAGAAAGATTCTTGCTGCATTACAATTTTCCGCCATTCTCAGTAGGTGAAGTTGGTCGTATGACAGGCCCAGGTCGCCGTGAAATTGGTCATGGAAAGCTGGCATGGCGTGCTATACGCCCGCTGCTTCCAACCAAAGAGCAATTCCCTTATACTCTTCGTTCTGTTTCGGAAATAACTGAATCCAATGGATCTTCTTCCATGGCAACGGTTTGCGGAACATCTTTATCAATGATGGATGCAGGCGTGCCTTTGGTGAGGCCTGTTGCTGGTATTGCTATGGGATTAATCAAGGAAGGCAAGAAATTTGCTGTTCTTTCCGATATTCTTGGTGATGAAGACTTCTTAGGAGACATGGACTTTAAGGTTGCTGGAACAGAAGTCGGTGTAACAGCTCTTCAAATGGATATTAAAATCACCAGCATCACACCTGAAATCATGAAAATTGCTTTAAAGCAAGCACTTGCGGGACGCCTTCATATTTTGGGTGAAATGTCTAAAGCGCTAGAAGAATCAAGAGGTCAAGTTAGTGACTATGCTCCGCGTATGGTTACAATGAAAATCAATCGCGATAAGATTCGTGAAGTTATTGGCTCTGGCGGTAAAGTTATCAGAGAAATCTGCGAGACTACAGGCGCTAAGATTGATATTGATGATGATGGAAATATCACCATTTCTGGATACGATTCAAAGTCCATAGAGGGCGCTCAAGCAGCAATTACGGCAATTGCTTGTGAGCCTGAAGTTGGCGCAGTTTACACAGGAAAAGTCGTAAAGATTGCGGACTTTGGTGCGTTTGTAAACTTCCTTGGTAGTAAAGATGGTTTGGTGCACATTAGTGAACTTGCGAATCATCGCGTTGGAAAAGTTAGCGACATTGTTAATGTTGGTGATCAAGTCCAAGTTAAAGTTGTTGGTTTTGATGACCGCGGCAAAGTAAAGCTTAGTATGAAAGCTTTGTTGCCAGAATCTTCTTCTGCTGCAGAAGGCTAGAATCTTAAATGGGAGTTTTTGTGTTTTTGCATGAAAACTCCTGTTTTAAAGCTTGCAAAATCAATGAAATTTGATAATGTACATAGGTAATCTTTTTGGGGTATAGCCAAGTGGTAAGGCAGCGGTTTTTGGTACCGCCATCCCTAGGTTCGAATCCTAGTACCCCAGCCATCCTTTCACTTTACAAAAACTCCCACGATTTCTAAGTGTGCGGACCAAGCAAATTGATCAACTCCCGTAACTTTTTTTAAAGTATAGCCACCGTTTACGAGTTCTTTCGCGTCTCTTGCAAAGGTTTGAGGGTTACAGGAAACATAAACAATTGTCTGGGATAAGGAATCTTTAAGGGTTTTAACCTGCTCAAAAGCTCCTGCTCTTGGTGGGTCAATAATAACCATCTCATATGAATTTAGCTCTTTCGTGGATAAAGGATCCTCGAACAAATTACGCTGATAAGCTGTGATGTTTCTTTGGCTTTTTGAAACTGCATCTTCCAAGGCTTTTAAAGCAGGTTTATCCAATTCAAATCCATCAACAGCTGCAATGCGGCTAAGGGGAAAACTAAAGGTTCCGCGCCCACAAAAAAGATCTGCTGCTTTGGTAAGCGTCCCAGGGACATTTTCCATGACAAGAGAGGTTAAAATAGTATCAGCTTCTTCTGTTGCTTGTAAAAAGCTATAGGCATCAACCGCAACGTCTACACCGTCAAAAACAACAACAGGATCAGTTGTTTTATAAATACAGTCTATCTTTTTGCCATGCTTGAACACAAATCGTGCGACTTTGTTTTTCATGGCAAAAGATTTTAAAATTTCCCTCTGTGATTCCGCCAATTCCAAAACACCTTGAATTTCAAAACTAAAATCGACACCTGATCCTGTTTCTGTTAAGAAAATTTTGGCTTTTTGAAAATTATCTAAGATTAGGTTTAACGCTACTTTAAATGGGTCTAAAAGAGATTTTAGAGCTGGCGATAAGGTGTGGCATTCTTTTAGATCAATAATCTGATGACTCTTCCAACGATGAAAACCTAGATACACGACATCGTTCTTTTTAATGATATCGAGATTTGCCCGGCGCCTTTTTCCAAAGGGAAGGATGATAATATCATCTACAAGAAATGGATCAAGGCCATGTTCTTGAAGTGGGATTGTTATTAATGATTTTTTAAATTCCCTATAAAGGTCTGAATTCATGTGCTGAAGCGTACAACCACCGCACTGCGTAAAATGACGGCATACAGGGATAACCCTGGAATCACTGGCATTCTCTACTGATTGAAAAAGGAATTTTTTGCGCTTTTTTGAGCCTATCTGTTTAAAGGCAATCCGTTCACCTGGAAGAGAGAAGGGGATGTGAATAGTTTTTCCTTCAAATTCGCCAATTCCTTCTGCCTCATGGCTTAGGGAATAGATCGTGCAGCTTCCAAAAATGTCTTCCATAGGTATCCTGATTAGAGTTTATTCGAGGCCTCATCATATAAATAAAATCCTTAGCTATCAACTCTTATGGCTTAGAATATAAAGCATAGGGAATAGTGGCAAATGTTGATGAATAAAGGATAATTTTAATTCAACCAAATATTAATTCAAATAATTTATTCTGTTTTTCATGATAATAAACACTTTTTAATATTATGAATAAATTAGTATTGCTTGATTTAGATACTATGGCACAAACCTTGAAAAAATCTCCAACTGTACAACTCCAAAAAGGCGCAGATTTTACTCAGTAAGAGACTCAGAACAGGGTAAATTCTTAGTCTCTTACCGTAAAGTAATTTCTAGCTAGTAACTTTATCTTTTATATCCGCAGCTTTCTCTTTTGCTGCCTCGGCTCCTTCTTTAACGTTGTCTTTGGTGTCAGAGGCTGCTCTTTCTACTTTTCTTTTTCCTTTTTTAGCATTTGCTACGGCATCATCCTTTATATCACCTGCTTTATCTTTTAAATCTTTGCCTTTTTCATTTAAGGTCTCTTTTGTACTCTTATTATCTGTTTTATCATCTTCATCTTCGCTTCCACACTCATCATCTTCTTCTGAATCTTTGGATGGATCGGAAGCTGGTTTTGTTGCGGCATGAATGCCTTCACGGGCTCTATGCGCTACATTTCCAATCACTTCTGCTGTTTTTTTTGTTGCCTCTACAGCTGCATCTATAACGGGGTGTTCGCTTGGTTTTGCATCCGAAGGAGATTCAGTTCGAGCTGTCGCCTGTGAGTCAGTGGTCTGCCCTAAGGCAGGCGTGAAAATGCTCATTAATAAAAGAATTTTACTGAATTTATGGGATTTTAGAAGTTTAGACATCGCATTACTCCTTTCTTATTATATTGCCAAGAAGGATTTAAACGCTTTACCACCCTTACTTTTATTGCTTTAGTAAGGAACTGTCAACCCTTTATAAGAAAGAAGCAGTTATGTTTGCAGTTATTTATAAGTGTTCAATTAAAAAGGATACAGAAAAGCGATTTGTACAAGCTTGGAAAATTATCGCGCAAGATTTCATAAAGCATAGAGGAGCACTAGGTTCTAGCCTTCATAAAACAGAAGACGGATTTTGGGTAGCGTATTCTAGATGGCCTAACAGGGCGATGAGAGATGCTTATTGGGGCGATAACCAAGAAATGCTGCCCGAAGAAATAATGCGCGCAATCGAACAGTTAAAAGAATGCCAAGAAGAAAAACATCCTGAAATTTGTATGGAGGTTGTGGAGGACTTGTTGATAGAATGCAAATAAATCCTTCTTAAGAGAGTTTAAGTAACGAATATGCTCGATTACGAGAATTTACGCCTTATTTGGTGGGGCCTTTTAGGCATATTATTAATTGCTTTCGCCATCCTCGATGGTTTTGACATGGGAGTTGCGATTCTTTTGCCTTTCATGGGGAAAACAGATATGGAAAGACGTATCTTTATCAATACAATCGCTCCCGTATGGGAATCTAATCAAGTTTGGCTTATTTTGGGAGCAGGGGCTATCTTTGCAGCTTGGCCTCCGCTTTATGCGGCGGCATTTTCAGGGCTCTATATCCCCTTGTTTATAATTTTATGTACTCTTATCTTAAGGCCTGTTGCTCTTAAGTTTCGAAGCAAAGTTGAAAATGTCTTATGGCGCCGAATTTGGGATTATGGAATTTTTACAGGCGGTTTTATTCCAGCGCTGATTTTTGGAATTGCCGTAGGAAATGCATTAGAAGGTGTTCCTTTTCATTTTGATGAAGATCTCCGCGTAACTTACACTGGGACTTTTTGGGAACTTTTTAATCCATTTTCCATTGGTTGTGGGTTTATTGCGGTTATGATGATGACTTTACAAGGTGCAACCTATCTAAAATTCAAAACTGCGCAGAGTTTTTCTTATCGTTTTCAGCCTGTTATTTTTGCCTGTGTTATTGCTCTTTTGACTGGATTTACCGTTATGGGGCTCTATACACATTCGTTTGTTTACGGATATAAAATCATTTCAGTCATTGATTCAGCGAGTTTTTCTAACCCCTTAGGTAAGTCGGTCATTAAAAGTTTAGGGGTTATCGTTCAAAATTTTTATCAGTATCCATGGATGTTATTGGGACCCACATTAGTTTACTTGGGTGGAGTTTTGTGCCTTGTTACAATCAAACGACCTTTTCTCTCATTTGTTGGGAGTAGCCTTCTGACTACTGGAATAATCTCTACCGTTGGCTTTAGCCTTTACCCTTTTCTTCTTCCCTCTTCAAGCCATCCCTCTCATAGTTTGACAATTTGGGATGCATCATCCAGCCAAAAAACTTTATGGATTATGTTATTAGCAGTTATAATTTTTATGCCAATTATTTTGGGATATGTCACATGGCTTTTTCGAGTTTTGCACGGCAAGGTCACAGAGGAGGAGATTCATGCCAATGAAAGCAGCTATTAAAGAAGATACTTTAATCAAAGAAATGGATAAATACTGTGAGTATTCTCTTGAGCAATGGCGTGTTCCAGGTGCTGCTATTGCAATTGTACATAAGGGCGAAGTTGTTTTTCAAAAAGGTTACGGAACTCAAAAATATGGAGAGATTATTCCCATTACAGCTGATACACTTTTTCCAATTGCGTCCATTACAAAAGCTTTTGCAGCTTTGAGTTTAGCCCTCTTAGTTGATCAAGGTAAATTAAAATGGAATGACAGAGTCACAGATTATTTACCAGATTTTAAATTGAAAGATCCTTGGGTAACGAGAGAGTTTCAAATCACAGATTTATTTTGTCACAGATCGGGATTCTATCCAGGGGCCCTAGAGCAAATGGCACAATGGGGCTATAATAGAAAAGACATTCAAAAAGGATTTGCTTACATTACCCCTGCTACTAGTTTTCGCTCAGCTTACGCTTATATAAATGTTCCTTATTTGTGGATTGAGGATCTGGTTGAAGTTATTACAGGGCAAAAATGGGGAGATTTTATCAAAGAAAATATCTTGAATCCTTTGGATATGAAAAACACGGATATAATCAGTAAAATCGATAAGTCAAGATTAACGACAGGCCATATTTTAGATGAAGAAACCAGAACTCAAATAAAACCAGTTTCGTTCAGTATTTTTCCTGAGGTTTTTCTAGCTGCAGGCGGGCTTGTCTCTTCGGTAAATGACCTTAGCCGTTGGCTTCTTTTGCAGCTTAATCACCTTTCCTTAATTTCAAAGGAAAATATGGAATTTCTTCACTCCTCAAAAACCCCTGTTGAACCTTTTCTAGGCTATGGTGGAGGGTGGAGAATTTTTGATGATAAACCCTACCGCGTTTTAAGTCATGGTGGTTTGATTTCTGGAATCAAACATCGTTTCTTATTCATTCCAGAGGCTGATGCAGGCATTATTGTTTTAACAAATTTAACTCATTCTGAAGCGAGTATGGCAATTTCTGATTATTTTGCAGACCGGGTCATGGGGCTACCTCTAAAAGATTACAGTCTTGAACTTTTAGAAAAAGAACCTGTTGTTCCTATGATTAGACCAACAGCATCGAGGCAGAAAATTGATATAAGATTATTTGAAGGCACTTATAACAACGATATTTTAGGATCTGTAGAGATTGCTAAGGGCGATGAAAGTGATCTTGAAATGATCCTTGGCCCTAAAAATGCTAAAGCCAAATTAAGTCACAATAGAGATCAAACTTTTTTGATCTCTTTCATAAGAGATGCTGGAGCTTCGGCTGGTGAAGCTCATTGGGGAACAGCGACATTTTCAAAAGAACACCTCACTTTAAGGGGGTATGAGGATTTTGAAAATGAGACTTTTGTTTTAAATCGCAATTAGGAAAGCGGAAATCCTTCTAAAATAAATTTACGTAAAGATATCATCCAGCTGGAATTTAAAACTTTTCTTTCTATTCCACGAATCATCTTACCCATTTTGGGAAGCAGAGATTCGTATTCACGTCCTGGATGTCTGTGATGCCAATCGGCATATTTATAAAATTCAGGAACTGTAATAAGATGTTTCCCATTTGGCTCTAGGTTATATAGCGTGCTTAAGATTGATTCATCATGAGCATGACCATGAAATTCTTGATATTCTGGCTCTGTACTTGGGGTGTCGGTTAAAATAGTCGCATCCTCACAATATTCTAGCCATTTTTTAACAAACGCTCTGCTTTCTGGAGTATTCCGAAAAATACTAAAGGCTGCCCAAAGGTGTTTTCCTTGCCTACAAGCTGGAGTGTCACAACCCATTTTGACAAGCGTTTCACGTTTTGTGATTTGTCCCAAATTTCCATGAAGAGACGTATCATAATCCACCAAAATTACTGGATGCTGGATTGCAAGATCAATGAGTGGGAGCAAAGAACTGTGGAACACAAAACCGCTATCTGCATAAATGACAATGGCATTGTCCTCCACACTCTGAAGAGTTTTTAAAATAACCCAAGGTTTCCAAAGCCAATAACCGGCGCCTTTTTTCTGGGAAAGAATGCTCTTGTTTTTTTTTAGAAAGTCTTTATCTAGGTGAGCTTTTTTATAATTTAAGAAAAAATCCACACCTTTGTTAAGCGCTGAAGCTGTAAGAGCATTTTGGTTTTTATGAAAGACCTCAGGTCCATCTGCGTAGGACACCAAATAGACTGATGATTTATTTTCAGCTGTTGTGGAAGGGGTAAGGGGAGGTTCCACGGAAATATCTGCAAACATTAATATTTTTGCTTGACTGAGTAAGATAATAAAAACAAAGAGAAGACTGAGGTATTTGAGAAAAGTTGTATGGTTCATATAAAAATTAAGGTTTAGGAAAAAGACTATTTGAGAAATTTAGCTCTAATATGCTTGCTTAGCAATCTATTAAGATAGAGTTTGTGGGTTTTATATAAGGGCAAAATTTATACCCCATTATTATGGTTATTGACTTGTAAAAGTTAATAATTAGTTAATTTTTGTTTATAATTGTTGCAAAATTGCAACAATACATTTTTTCACGTTCCTTGTAGGTGTCTATTAATTATGAATATTGGGTTTTTTAAGGCACACTTTGAATAGAATTAAATTTTACCTTTGAGGCTACTTATGAAAAAGATTTTATTACCTTTATTGGCAATGACAGCTGTTTCCACTGCTGAAGCAACTCCTTTTAATGGATTCTTTTTAGGCGCGCAAGCAGGTATTGCTAAACGTATTACAACAACTTCACTTTCTAATCAAACATTGACAGTGAATGGTGCTACTGTAACCGAAGTTGATTATAGTAAGAAAAACAGATCAACAGGTTTTGTGTATGGTTTAATGGGCGGTTATGGACGCAATTTGAATGGACTTTATCTCGGTGGTGAGTTGAGTGTTAATTTTAGTCAAAATAACAAAAATCAAACACAATCAGTTTTGGGAACAAATGGTTCCACCTATTCAGTGAATACACAATACAAACATGGCCCTACTTTAACTTTTGCTCCTCGTGCTGGTGCGGTTTTTGCTAATTCATATTTGGCATATGTTCGCCTTGGACTTGCTGTGAGTCGTGACCAAATTCAAAACTATGATGTTACAACCGGAAATAGTTTCAACTCTTCAAAGAAAACGAAGCTCACTTTTGTTCCTGGTGTAGGTATCGAAAAGGATTTCGGAAATCACATGTTACTTCGCCTGGAATATACTTATAACACAGGATCTCAATTGTCTGGGGATTCAACAGGTGTTTATCAAGCTAGACAAAACATGAAATACAGCGCTCATGCATTAAAGCTCGGTGTTTCTTGGCAGTTCTAATTTAGACCATTTTTTAAGCTTATTAAACGGTCATAACCCAATCTCTTCACTGTTTCAGACGAAATTTAGAAGGGGTTGGGTTTTTTTATAAACTCTCATTTCAGGTTTTTCATGCTCTTTCAATATTCTTAATAAAATTATAGTTTCAGATGATTTTACAGCGGTACGTACATGAGCAAAACCAATAACCAATAACCAATAACCCAAGAAGAACTTTTAAAGTTTGCAAGCTCTATAAAGTTACATCAAATTTCTAACTTTTTTCTGTAATTTTAAAACAAAAATAATGAATGCTATATCTTTCCCCCAGACACTGATCCGATACCAATGGGTTTTTGATTTGCCAGTTTCCCTCTTTATCCTTCTATGAGTCATGAGTTGCTAAAGAGAACTTTATAAAACTCTTTTCATTATGAGCCATTTTGAATTCTGGCTTTGTTTCAACGAATCCTAACTTGTTTCATAAAAGCAAAAGGGTTTAGCGATATCGTGCCTATTTATTGGGCAAAAAGATTGTTTTCTGCACAATCATTGACTTATGAAGGGGGAAAAATGTTTTTCAAGTGCTTATCCACAGATAAAGTGGAAAATATTGGCTTTTTTGTTCTCTTCTTTACTGGCATAGTGTGTTATGAAGACTCGTTAGATTAAGGAGTCAATAAATTATGTTTAAAAAGGAGACCTTTATGGCAGTTGGGAAATCAGAGCTTATTAATTATGTAGCTGCAGAAACAAAACTTACAAAAGTTGATTCACAAAAAGCGGTTGAAGCTGTTTTGGATGGAATTACAGATGCTCTTAAAAAGGGTGAAGATGTCAGGTTGATTGGTTTTGGCTCATTTGCAGTCAGTAAAAGCGCCGCAAGAGAAGGCAGGAATCCAAGAACAGGGGAAACCATTAAGATTGCAGCTAGTAACCGTCCTGTGTTCAGAGTTGGTAAAGATCTCAAAGAAGCTGTGAACAAAGTTAAATAGAGCGAGTTAGTGGGATAAGGGTGCTTAGATTGAAAAAGAAAATGTCATTTAAGTCCTTTATCTCCTTTAAAAATCCCCTTTTAGTCAGCGTCGCTATTGCTTTTTTTATTATTGGATATGGCGCACATGAAGGCATAACAGAACCCTCTCAGCCTATTTTGATTCAAAGCAAAGAGGGTATTCTATGCCAAACATGCTTTACGCCAACGCACCATTGTTTACCACTTATTCTTGAGATAATCCAAAAGGCTCAAAAGACAATTAAAATGCAAGCATATTCCTTTACTTCTAAAGAAATTGCAGATGCTCTGGTAAAGGCACATCAAAGAGGCATGAAAATAATCATTATTGCTGATAAGAGCAACAAAGTAGCGGCCCATAGTCAAGTCAGAGATTTAAAGTCTCAAGGGATTGAAGTGTGGTTTGATACAGCTCCCGCTATTGCGCATAACAAGATTATCATTGTGGATGATTCTATAGTATTGACGGGTAGTTATAATTTTACTGCTGGGGCGGAACATCGAAATGCTGAAAATCTCTTACTAATTCGCAGTAAAGAAGTTGCCCGGCAATATCACGATAATTTCAATAGGCGCTTAAGAGTGTCTAAGCTCAATTAGGTTTTGGAAAGCAAACTTATTTGAAGAGTTGAACCCTACCCATTAAAACAACGAGAAATCGTTTATTCCCTCTAAATGAATTGCTTAAAAATTCATCTCAATCTTTTTGATTTTTCAAGAAACTTGCTTTTAACGTTTTAGAAAACTCATGGGCTTTGCGTATTTTTACAGGCTTTCGCTCATAAGTTCTTACTTGTTATGCAAGTTTCTTGAAATCTCTTTTAGGCAGCAGCTGCTAGGATTTGCTCTCTTATTTTATATAGCTCTTCAATATGAGGATCATCTATCTCAGGCATCAAATTCAAAAATATGTCAATTTCCTTAAGAGCTTCATCCCGTTCAGCAAGTGTATAAGGAGTTACGGTGACAGGTTTCCCTCTTACACGGCCCCACAGACCTTTTGCAAAATTCCATCCTCGTTGAACAACACCGGGTATTGTCCGATATCTTTCTTGGAAATATGTGATAAAGTTAGCGGTTTTTCCAGAAAGGGCCATCAAACCAATTGTCCACATTACACCAGGATCCATGTCTTTTAACGCAAGGTAGGCTAGCATGCCATAGGGGGCTGTGCGCACAAAGGCTTGAGTTGTAGAATAGAGAAGGTTTAAACCATTAAACCATTTACTTTTCTGGCCTGGTTGTGGATCAAGAGGGGTATCACTAAACAAATCTCCTATGAGATTTGAAACTTGATACACTCCATATCCAGCTAATCCGGCTCCAGCTGCTCCATAAACGGCTGCAGTTGCCGTACCAAACTGCTTTGCTGGTTTGCTGTAGGTTATGGTTGTGGTGTTGGTTCCTGCAGCGCTTTGAAACATCTGGTGTATGTAATCGTACCAAGCAGAACAAGTATCAAAGTTCACTTCTGCATCTTCGGGAAGATTAAATTCCCAACCATTGTTTGTGTAAGGGATGCCTGGACAATTATATCCAAAACTACCTACGCCGGTTCCTTCACCCGTTGTTGCATTGATATCTCTTGATACCCATCTGATTCCGTCCATACAACCACGACACCAATTCAGAAAAAGATTTAGATTATCAGGAGGGGGAACGCTATCCACAAAATTCTTTAACTGTGTTTGATAGAAAGGTGATAGGCCTTGTGATGAATGATCATACAATGCTGCCATGTCGGGCCAGAAAATCTCATACAATACATACATACTGGTAGCAAAAGCTGTAAGGGCTGCCAGCTTTGGTCCATAACGTCTAAGACGGCCTGGCTCTGGGAGTTTTACATCTTTTCCAATTCTTATAATTTCTTTAAATTGATCTAATCCTTCTTGAAATGAAGGGGCTGTTTTTGCTTTTTGTGAAAGCCTCTTCATATAAGTTCGAAAATCTTTCAATTCTTCAGGTGACATGTTAAAAACAGCATGTTTCGCTCTTTGAAGTGCGTC
This sequence comes from Alphaproteobacteria bacterium, assembly GCA_019751935.1. Lineage (GTDB taxonomy): Bacteria > Pseudomonadota > Alphaproteobacteria > Paracaedibacterales > CAIULA01 > CAIULA01. Next base: position 4,444 of record JAIEMR010000201.1, on the reverse strand, counting down.
GATAAGTGCTGAGCGACAGATGCGATTCTCTTCAGTGCCCGTTCTTAAGTTATAGGCTGAAAAAAACCGACTTTTGAGAGTTTTGAGGGGAGAGATGCTTTCAGTTGCTAAAAAAATACCTAACGTTATGGCATTAGGTAAAGTCCAATTTTTACTGACTCCTGCAGTGGTCAAATCGTCATAATATGAGGATGCTACTACAAAACCAATAGCGCCAGCTGCTCCTAAGGCGACAATTTCCCCTGCCGCATTAAGAATTGCATAAGTCCAGCCTCTCTCTTTTTTAACGGTTTTTACGGATTTGCTATCAGGTGTGTACAATTCAATTAATTCTGAAAGACGAGCAGGGATGTAAACGCCATAAGCAATACCTAAATCAATTTTAACAGCTGTAATACTGCGGTCAACGGCTCGGCCTGAATTTCGATTCATGTATTCCAATCTAAAGCAATTTACATCTTTCCCAGCACATTTAGTCCAAAACTCATCAGTCCAATAACTTCCTTCTGCTCCAGGAACATACGCTAAACAGAGGCCTGTTAAGCCAGCTATAACGACTCCAGCAACATAATCTGTCTTTCTCCACTCAGGATTGGTGATGGAAAGAATAGCTTTGTTGAGTTTACGCTCAACTTCCGGTAATGCAGATGTATTCCTATTGAGTGGATTTTTAAATGTAAAAACGGGAGTAGCTACAGGTAGAGGGCCTTCAGACTCATTTCCGGGTTTTGTAATCTTAGCTGTAGCGAGTGGATTGACAGTAACTTTAGCCTGAGCTACAGGTAGAAAAGCCGGAACATTCGGAAGTTCAATAACAACATTGAGATCATCAGTAGAAAGCGCATTGTGAAAAGGAAGAAAAGCAATAAGAATAAGCTTTAGAGTAAAGCTTATCGCTTTGTTTATGGGTTTGATCATCTTTCACCTCATTGAATTGGGGGTATTAATACTGGTTCTTATATGGGGGAGGAATTATTAAATTTCAATACCTGAAATATTTGCTTTTTTAAGTTTTATTCAATAGGTCAGAATTATACTTTTTCAACTGGATACAAAAAATAATTTGTGTAAAAAGGGGGGGCTATACAGTCAACATCGTTTTTGCTTTTACATGGAGCATTTTATTGGGGAATTCTTCTGGATCGCTTCGGCCAACGCTCGCAACTGATGAAAAAGTGCCGTTATCGTCATGGCGAGCCTCCGAAAATAAAGAGGGGGCGTGTGGCCATCCAGAAAAACAGTTTTTCTAATAAAACAGCCTCTGGATCACCACGTCGCCTTACGGCTCCTCGTGATGACGATAATCCTTATAAGAGATCAATTGTATTAAATGAAATTAAGTCTATAAAGACAATTTAAAAAAATTTTCTAATTTGGTATTGACATTTCATAAAATAATTCTAGTTCATTGGTAGACCCTCTTAAAGAGGATGTCTGAAGACAAAGGAATATATTCCCCAAATCTTCGTCCGGTGTTCACTTAAATTAATGGAGGATGTCATGTCCACAATATTTAAAATCGCTTTTGTTGTAATTACTATTGCGGCATTCGCAGCACCTGGAATTGTTACCGATGCTCATGCTGTAGGTGGTACTGTGAAGACAGGTGGGAAACACTAACTTACTATTATCTTCAGCATAGCAGAAAAGAGGGGTCCAAAAGACCCCTCTTTTGTTTAGGCTATAACACCTCTTCTTCTTGCTCTCACCTTATCTTTAAACCCAAGTGTTTCAATCAGAGCAGCTCTAAATTCTGGCGTTCCGACAGCAGCTCTATAAGCCATGTTACTAACCATTTTAATCATTTGGTTTCGGATATAATCTTGCTCTGAAAGACCAAACCCCCAAGATAAAACGCCGGTAACATAACCACTGCCCGAAGATATATAATCAAGAGAAGCCTTTATGCCATTAGGTATGTGTGCATGCATACGATTGGCTATGTTTGCTACGCCTTGAGGAACGTGTGTATTGTAATATAGACCCATTAAATCAAGAGGGATTCTAGTATAAATATCACTAAAGTCTGGAAGTACGTTTAATGTACTCGAGGCGTATTTTGAAGCAGTAAACCACCAGTTCACTCCGGATGGTGTCTTGGAACCTCGCGTTGATATCCAGGCGGCAATAGCAGCTGGTGTTGCATAAATTAAGGATTCAGTTAATGATGTAAAAAACACACCTGTATTCATTAAAAGATTATGCTTTCCAGGTATGATTTCATCGGGATTTTTAGTGAAGGAATTGAATATATCCCCCACAGTTTTACTGGTTGTTTTTATTGTTAAAAGACCACCTGCAACTGCTTCAACACCGCCGATGAGATTTGAAGTGCCTTCGGCGGCAACTGATATACTAACCGAATCATCATCATTGGTATAATAATCGTCTGTATTTTCATCTTTTACTTTCCCATCTATAGCAAATTGGCGATCAATCCAATAATTCCATGCCGCACAGGTTCCTATATTTACTTGTTTGTCTTGCGGAAGAGAAAATGTCCACTTGTCAGCTTCAAATGGAACACCATCACAATGATCCCCCATACTTCCTTCCCCTGTTCCTTCTCCTGTTGTAGCATTAACATCTAGTGATTTCCATATAACCCCATTTAAACAAGGCTTACACCAGTTAAGTAAAGCTTCAATATTTAATGACCGAGTTATGTTAAAACTGGGAATATATACATCGGTTAAATTCCCTCTTCTAATAGGAGCTGTCTCATCTCTAAAGATATTATATCTGGTTGTATCAAGCTCTAATTGTATTTCATTTGCGGCATTTTTTGTCCCTCCTGGCACCGTCAGTTTAAAGCCTGATTCACTACTTTCTTTTGAACCTTTAAAGCCGTAATATATTGTTCCAGCCATCATTAAAGCACTAATAAAGAAAGAAAGGCCTTTGTTACGAGTGCGTCTAAATTCTAAAGCTTTACTTTTTTTATCCTCTTCTGCTGCTAAAGTTGCTTGTTTATCAACAGATAAAGAATCTCTTGTTGTTGTTTCTAAAAGTTTGCTTTCTTCTTCTGATAATCTTAATTCTTTGACTAAAGTTGCTTTTTCTTGAGATGACAATAAAGTACTATTTTCCTTTTCTAACAGTCTTTTAGCTTGCTTTATTGTAAAACCTTTTGATTCGTATTCTTTGACTTTTTCCCATCGCTTAAACATTTTATCTTTTGCTTCCTTGCTTATAAGCTTTTTCCTGCTAGCAAAAAATCTTTCTAAATCTTGTTTGTTTTGTTCGTCGTCATGAATTCCTCTGATAATTTGCGATTGTTGATCTTTTGGGGCTGTAAAATGCGCTAAACGTTCAGCATTATCAACAAATAAAAAGTTAAATGTAGAATCTTTTAATTCTGCATAACGTAAATAATAATCCATCACCGTAAGAGGAACAAAAAAGCCAGTTGTAACTCCTGCTACAACTTTAGAATAGCCAATTAGGCTCGTGTATAACTCAAATCCTGAAGAAGCAGCTGTAAATAATGAAAACCCAAGAGCGGTCACTTCTCCAGGAATTTCTGCGTAATAGCCAAATTTTCTTGTTACATCCGATACCGCTGTTGATGGAAGTAATCGATCAGCAAATCTTAAAGCCCGGTAAAAGAAGAATGAAGAAAAGGCAAGGGCAATATTTACTCTCTGGGCCAGTATAATTTCATCTATAACTTGAGCGCCTTCACGCGTTTCATACGTATATTTATAACCCGGTTTCGTTGTGTCAACAGCGTTAATAACGGAATTAATCCATAATTCCATAAGTCCCCATAAGCCAGTTCCTAATATTAATGTGAGTAGTCCTGCCGCTCCAATTTTCTTAAGATCTTCAGAGTTTATGCCACTTCGCATTGCTTCTTTGGTTGCAGCTTTGGTCTTTTCATCTTTGCATTCATCATCTTCTTGATCCTCTGACGGGGGCCCCCCTAAGAGGCTTTTTTTGGGGGGATTATTTGCTGAACTCTCATCAAGGGGTAGTTTTTCTGCAAAAGTGCTAATTGCTTCACCAATAGGAACAACTTTTCGAGGGTCTACATGTTTGGTAATATTAAAAGCGAATGTCCCCAACTCAACATCGCCGTTTTCATTTTCAGCGGGAGCTGGGGCTACTTTGCCAGTGGAGCTATGATGCCTAGAATCAGCCTGAATCAATTCTAAGTTTTCTGTCATCGCATAACTTTGCCCAATGGTCATTGAAAGAAAGGAAACGAGAACGATCGAAGATACAATTTTTTGGAAATAACTACTTTTATTCAAACAAACAACATCTTCTTTTTCATGCATCATATCACCCTAAATAAAATTACTTTGTATAGATTTAGGTATAGTGTCAGAGTTTTACAAGGTGAATTATAAAAAAATCTCTATAAAAGGTTTGTGCGGGATAAAATCGAAAAAAGTAAGGTTTTGTTGAAACTTAATTTCATTTTTTTCTCCTAAAAACC
>JAIEMR010000206.1 GCA_019751935.1 Alphaproteobacteria bacterium | reverse complement strand
ATAAACGTAGAAAATGAAAGTAATAAGAAAGGGGAGTTTTTGACTCCCCTTCGTTTATTTTTTGATTTTTAAATAAAAAACTCTGTATTTGGCCATGGATTTTTTTTCTTGTGATCTAGCCTTGTTTGCCAAGTCCCTACATGAATTTCAAGCTTGTGGCCATTTGGGTCTAAAAATACAAAGAGTCACCCTCTGATTTATTATCTTTCCAAGTAACAACGTTTGCTTTTTGAAGGCGCGATTCTAATTCATGAAAACCAACCTGATCCACGGAAAATGCGTAGTGGGTATAGCAAGGAGAGGGAGTGGGGGAACGGTTAACGTCTTTTGCTAAACAAAACCATAAGTCTCCCACCAAAAAATATGCACCTTCAGGCCATTTGCACAAAGGGTTGAACCCCAAAACCTCTTTATAAAATTGAAAAGATGCTTCAAGGTCATTAACGGCAAGGTTGATGTGGTTCAATCCGGTAATCATTTGGATCCTTTTAAAATTGGTTTTTATAGTTGCAATTCTATAATGCTCATCTCCGTATTGGGAACTACAGTTATTTTGTTAACCACCATGCCAATTCGTTTAGCTAATTTGTGGAATTCTGTTTCTGTTCTGCTTCTGGCAGATCCTCCCATTGCTAACATTAAGAGATCATTTCCCAGGGAATGATGGCCAATTTGTTGTAATCTTTCAATAATTATAATTTTACCATCAGGATTAAGTGCATTTTTGCAGTTTTCTAAGATTTTGATGCTCTCTTCATCATTCCAATTATGCAAAACTCTTTTTAAAACAATGAAGTCTGCTTTTAAAGGGATATCAACAAAAAAACTTCCCGCTTTAAGAGAAAATTTTGGCGTAGGGTTATCTTTTTTTACGCTTTCAATAGCGTCGGGTAGTTCAAATAAAGTAGCATTAATTGATGGGTTTTTCTCTAAAATTTTCTCTAATAATTCGCCTCTTCCACCACCTATATCAATAATTGTAGCAGCTTTTGAAAAATCAAAAACGGAGGGAATATTTTCATGTTCTATCTCGGAAAAATTACTCATTCCTTCATTGAAAAGTTCATTTGCTGCTGGGTCAGTTTTTAGATAAGCATAAAAATTCATCTTGAATAAATCCTGAAAAGGAGATTCTCCTGTTTTAAGAGCATATTCTAGATGTCCAGTCGCTTGCCATCTTTTCTCATCGCTTTCTTTTGCGATTGCAGCTCGAAGAGAGTTTTTTTCATCTGAGAGTAAAAGTTCAGATAAGGGTGTTAAAGAGAAGCGATTTTCTGCATCCATAGTAAATACATTCAGACCAACAAGGGCGGCCATGACTCGATTTAAAACCTGAGCATCTACAGATAATTTTGAAGCTAATTCGTCTGCTGTTTTGGGGCTATCTTTTAATAAATCGGCAATCTTTAAATTTGCGACAATATGCAGGGCTCTAGCTGGCAAAAAACCATAAGCTATGTTTAGCAGCTGAGTACGTGGAAGTTCAGCAGCTTGTGCGCCAGTGTAAGGGGAAATGGAGATTGCAATAATTCCAGCTGCTAATAAAAGCGTTTTCAAAGACATATTTTTTCTCCTTGTGTTATATATCGATCGTTCAATTAATTAATTAGTTAATAAATTCAGCCAAAAGAGTTGACTGATATAAAAAGATATATCATTAATTAAATGATCGTTCAATAAAAAAATGAATGATCGTTCAATTTTTAAAGAGAAAGAAATGAGTTTAGAAAAAAAGATTATCCGTGGCAGACCTTTAAAATCAGAAGAAGACAACACTGCAGAGAAAATTTTACAAGCAGCACGTTCTCTGTTTGTTGAAAAGGGGTTTTCTGCAACTTCTATCAGTGACATAGCTAAAAAAGCGAGCATCAATCAAAGCTTGATTTATCACCATTTTGGCAATAAGCAAGATCTTTGGAAAAAAGTAAAAGAACATGTTTTGAAAGATTCTGGACAGTTTCATTCTTTTGTCCTTAAGACAGAAACAACGTTACAAGAGTTTTTGGGGCATATTATTAACCAAAGAACAAGCTTGTATGAAAATAATCCTGACCTTGCTCGCATGATGCTGTGGCAAAGGTTAGAAGATTCTGATCAATCTTTAAAAGGAGGAACCTCCGCCTCGCCAGATGAGTGGAAAGAGATGATTGTAAGACTACAAGAAGAAGGGAGAATAAGATCTGATTTAGATCCTGACATGATTATTGCTTTAATTATTCATGCGGTTACCGGGATTTATCTTTATCCATCACCTTTGTTTAATAGCATGGATAAAAGAAAGCTTTATACAAAAATGGTACTTGATTTTTTGGAGCAGAGTCTAAGTGCCCCTGATCGAAAAATCTTAGTTTACTAAAATTCATTTAGATCCCTGTAAAAGCATTAGAAAATTTGCTACTGTTAAGTAATCATAAATTTTATGAAATTTTTGGATTGACTGTGAAGCGTCTCGTTTTATGTATTCTTGATGGCTGGGGGGTAAGAGATAATCCTGAAGATAATGGCTTGGTTAACGCCAAATCTTGGAACCGTATGCTTAAAACTTATCCTTGGACTACTATCCAAGCTTCTGAGACCTACGTTGGGCTGCCAAAAGGACAAATGGGGAATTCAGAAGTGGGGCATATGTCCATTGGTCTTGGACGTGTTGTTATTCAAGATTTACCACGTATTGATCAAGCGATTGCTGATGATTCCTTAAAAAGCCATGTAAAAGTTCAGTCTCTCATTAAAACTCTTAAACAAAACAATAAGGCGTGTAATTTATTAGGCCTTTTGTCGCCTGGAGGAGTCCATTCCCATCAAGATCATATTGTTGCAGCAGCTAACTTGCTGGCAGATGAGAGAATTACCGTTAACATTCATGCATTCTTAGATGGCCGTGATACGCCTCCGCAAAGTGCTTTGAAATATATTGGTGATTTTCAGTCAAAATTAAAAAGTGGCGCACAAATTGTAAGTTTAGGAGGACGTTATTTCGCCATGGACCGTGATAAACGGTGGGATAGGGTAGCGCTTGCTTATGAAACAATGGTGATGGGAAAATCAGATATAGTTTTTGATAATTCCAACGAAGCCATTGAATATTTTTACAAAAATAATATTACGGATGAATTTATTCCTCCAGTAGCCATTACAAACTACTCAGGGATGAAGGATGGCGAGGGACTTTGGATGGTGAACTTTAGATCAGATAGAGTTCGTCAAATCTTAAGTGCTTTGTTGCAAAAGAATTTTGCTCATTTTCCCCGTGAAAAAATAGTAAATTTCTCAGGCGTTCTTGGCATGACAGAATATTCGGACGCATTGTTACCGCTTATTCCGGCTCTTTTTGAAAAAATCCCCTTAAATAACGGGCTTGGTGAAATTATTTCTAATACAGGTCAAAAACAAGTTCGTATTGCAGAAACAGAAAAATACGCACATGTTACTTTTTTCTTTAATGGAGGCAGAGAAGAGCCATTTGGTGGAGAGTCAAGAATTTTGGTGCCATCACCAAAGGTTGCGACATATGATCTTGAGCCAAAAATGTCGGCTAAAGAAGTTACTGATCATGTCATTGATGAAATGAGAAAAAAAGAATCTCAATTAATCGTTGTGAATTATGCAAACACCGACATGGTGGGGCATACGGGGATTAAAAGTGCAATTGAAGAGGCGGTTAGTTTTGTTGACAGTTGTGTTGAACGTTTGGAAAAAGTTTCTTTAGAGACGGGATGGATTCTTGCTATTACGGCAGACCATGGAAACGCAGAATTGATGATTGATTCAGATGGTAGGCCACACACCGCTCATACATGTAACCCGGTACCGTTCATGGTTATAAATGGTGCCATTCAAAAATTAAAACAAGAAGGGTCATTGTGTGATGTGGCGCCAACAGTACTAGACTTTTTAGACTATAAACAACCAAAGGAAATGACGGGTCATTCTTTATCGGAGTCTTTATGAAAAGCCTCGCTGTTATTTTTATTGCAATAATTTATTTCTTGATAGGCCAAGGGGAAAGCGTTGGGGCAGCTCGATCTTCGGTTGATGTAAAGAAAAATCTTATAGAAATTACACAAAAGTTGCAGGCCTATGAGATTAACCTTTCCCAATATGAAAAAGAGCTTAGGCTGTTAAAGGATCAAGAGCGCGAAGTTTTTGCATCAATTGCCAAACAACAGCACATCTTGGCTTCTGCTTTGCAGAGCATTAAACATTGGAAAGACTATTCTCCTGTTCTCATTGCGTTATCTTCAGTTTCTTTAGATGATTTGGTTCACAGTTTTTTGATTCTTCAGTCTTGCGCGCCTAAACTTGAAAAACAAAACAGGGCTATTTTAGAGGCTGTTAAGAAGGTGGTTGAGTTGCGTGGCCAAATTCAAAAACAAGGCACTGACTATTCAAATTTGAAGGCATTTTACCATGAGGCCCTTAAGACTCAGACTCATTTGTTTGAAAGTAAATTTCAAGAATATCCAATTATAGATACACCTGAGACTAAGAAGCTTCGCGAAAAAGCGAATGAGCTTAAATCAGCTTCACTGGAGGAGGTATTGAGACAACTTCAAAGTCTTTTTACTAAAGCTGAGGATAAAAAGAATTCTGATCTAAAATTAATCCACGTTGCTGTGGGGGAATCTCAACAATCGTGCCAAGGGGCTTCTTGTCCTAGTAATGCACTCAAAATCTCAACCAGAGCGGAAGCTCAAATTGTGAGTCCGTGTGATGCAATCGTTGTTTACATCGGTTCTCACCTTGAAAAGAGTCAGTTAGTTATTCTAAAACGAGATGACTATTTTATAGTGCTTAGTGGTTTAGGTTCTGTAAATTGCCGTGTTGGTGAGAGTGTGATTGAGGGAGAGCCAATCGGCTGTGCTTTAAGTTGGGCAGCAAATTGGTCTATCAATAAATCTCAAAATGAGTTTAAAAGTGAAGATAAAGTAATTAGTCTACAACTTCGAAAAGGGACACAATTTGTGGACTCTAAACCCTATTTAAGGTCTGTTCCAAATGATAAAAAGATTTAATTTTTTAGTATGTCTCGTATTTTTGCTAAGCGCATGCAGCAAAGAAGGATCTGATAATAATCAAGATGCCAAAGAGGCTTTAGAAGCTTTATTACCTATAGTTATTGATCAAATAAAGCAAGACTACGTAAGAAACGTTCCTGATGAAAAGTTAGTAGAGGGCGCTTTAAATGGGATGTTAGGGACTCTAGATCCTTATTCTATGTACTTAAATCAAAAAGATTTTGAACGGTTAAATGAATTTGCAAAGGGCGAGTTTACTGGCATAGGAGTACAAGTTGTTGTAACCAAAGGTGTTATAAAAATTATTGCCTCAATTGATGATACACCAGCGCATAAAGCTGGCTTAAAACCTGGGGATGCTATCACTCACATTAATGGTAAAGAAGTTCATAAATTATCTTTTAATGAAATAGCTGAGCAGCTTCATGGTGAACCTGGAAGTGAGATCTCGCTAACTATATCTAGAGCAGATAGTGAATCATTTGTAGTGAAGCTTGTAAGATCCATCATCAAAGTAAATCCCGTTAAGTTTCATATAAAAGATGATGTTGGTTATATTCGTATTAGTTGCTTTAATGAATTTGCTTCAGCAAAACTTCAAGAAGCTCTGAGCGAATTAAGTACTCATAAAAAAATTCAAGGCCTTATTTTGGATTTAAGAAATAATCCTGGAGGGACGCTAGAGCAAGGTATTGCGGTTGCAAGTCAATTTTTAGATTCAGGGATAATTGTAGATATTAAAAGTCGCAATCCAAGTAATAATCAGACAATTCATACTAAAGGAAGTGATTTAGCAAAAGGTATTCCCATGGTTGTTTTGATCAACAAAGGATCTGCCTCTTCTTCTGAAATTGTAGCAGGAGCCCTCAAAGATCATAAACGTGCTATTATTATGGGTGTTTCTTCTTTTGGAAAAGGATCAGTGCAAACAGTGTTTTCAATCCCTGGATATGGAGGTATTCGTTTGACAACCGCAACTTTCTTTACTCCTAAAGGAAATGAGATCCAAAATAAAGGGATAGAGCCTGATATCATTGTTGAAGAACCTGTAAACGAAAAAGAAGATGCAATGAAAAAAATAGAAATACCGTTGGTTTTAGAGAAATCAGATTATCAGTTGCAAAGAGCTATTGATCTTATAAAGGGATTGTCATTATTTCAAATTAAGACTTCCAATGATTAGGCTTTTATTAAAATCAAAGAGATTACGGATTGTAATTAAGAAAGATTATGTATGACAAATTTGAATTCCTCTGTTTTTCGTTTGGGGGTAGGTATTATGCTCGTAAATGCTGACAAAAAAGTTTTTGTCGGCAGTCGGATTGACCAGACGCATGAAAAAGAAAACGATATGATTTCTAAAGTATGGCAAATGCCTCAAGGCGGAATTGATTCGGAAGAAAATATAGAGACTGCCTTATGGAGAGAAATGCAAGAAGAAATAGGCTGCAGCAAAGGTGAAATCATTGCTGAAAGCAGGGAATGGTATTCCTATGATTTACCTGCAGATCTTCAGGAAAGGCTTTGGGGGGGGCGTTTTCGGGGTCAAAAACAAAAATGGTTTCTCGTAAAGTTTTTAGGTGATGAAAAAGATATTAACCTCAATACTCATTACCCTGAATTTTCTTCATGGCAATGGGTTAATTGCGCTGAACTGGTTAACATTATCGTACCTTTTAAAAAAGAGGTATATGAGAAAATCATTGATGAATTTGGCTGGTATTTTAAATAAACTTCTCTAATCTTTGTGGTCTCCTTTTCTCCGCTTTAAGAACAAGTTCCTGGGAACCGCTTAATGGATTCTTGGGGCGGAGCCACATGAAAACTGGGTCTGGGATAAAAAGGATAAGTTTCCCTTATGTTTGACACAAGGGTCCATGAGAATGCATTTCAGATGCTGGTTCATAAAAATTATCCAATAAGCGTTTGTCTAACAGGCTCACTTTTTGCAAATTGCTTGTTTAACTTCAGACCAACAAGTTGTGAATCAACTTCACGTTTAAGCTTATGAAATTTCTCAAGATCTTTCCCGGTTAATTGCACAGTTGGCATTTGTTTGATTGTTAACGGATTAATGTGGACTTTATTTAAAAGGACGCCGTAATGCAGGTGGCAACCTCTTGCAAGGCCTGTATCGCCAACATGGCCAATAACTTGTCCTTGCGCTACAGGAGCGCCTGCTTTAATTCCAGGAGAGATTTTACTGAGATGTGCATACTCTGTTTCATAACCACCAGTGTGTCTGATCTTTATGTATTTTCCAAAATCACCGTTATATCCTGCTTTTTCGACAACGCCCGAACCAGCTGCCATAACGACTGTTCCTCGAGGTGCACCAAAATCAACTCCTTTATGGGCACGCGTGAATCCTAAAATAGGGTGCTTTCTTTTACCAAATTTTGAAGTTATGTGCATTTTTTTGGGATCAAGAGGGGTATGCAAAAGAGCTCTTACAACGCTTTCTCCTTTGGGGGTGTAATACCCTGCATGAGAATTATGTGGACTAAATCTATATAATTTATGTGGGCGTCCATGAGCTAATATAGCGATGTATTCTAAGTTACCAGTTTTAACAACATCTCCTTCATGGTCGTGATGCTCTTCATATACTAATTCATACGGATCACCTCTTTTGATGTCATGTTGAAAGTTCATCGTATAGCTAAGAGCCTTGATGGCTTCATGAACGATCTTAGGGGGAACTTTTTGTTTCAAAAGAGCATTATAAAAACTAGATTTTATTGATCCTTCTATTTTCCGAATGACTTTTTTAAGATGCGCCGTATGTTTTATAACCTTAAAGCCGCCATTTTCACCTTTATTTAAAATGATTTGGTATTCGAGGCTAGGTTTAAATTCTAATTCTAAAAGACTACTACTATTTCGTTCTTCATTATGGTGATATTTTATAAGGATTGATTGACCAATTTTTAAATCCCTTACATCATAAGTTTTATGCAAGGCCTTTGTTGCATATTCAATTTCTTTTGCAGAAATTCCCACATTAGCTAAAAGAGAGCTGATTGTGTCACCCTTACCAACTTGAAGCATTTGTTGTTTTTCGGCACTTAGCTGAGCATTAGCAAACAGAGAATTTGCAGTTGTAATAGAGGAAGATGAGGGTGTGATCGCAAAAGCAGACGTTTTGTTAATGCCAGCTGACTGATCATTCTCAGCCATAGACATGTTCTCAACTTCACGCTCAAGACTATTTTGGAGTTGATATCCTATATAGTACTCACGTGCAGCAATCAAACAGGCCAAAATCATTAAACCCACACTGATAATGTGAGAGTGCCTCTTCAACCCTATATCCTCCTTACTTTACATGCAATTATTTATGAATAAATAGAAGAATAGAATTATTATAAAATTCTTATTCAAATTATTCTTAATAAACTTGCCAATTTATAAACGTATTGTCAATCTATGAGCACACATATTTTTATATGATAATAAGAAAAGTTCAATAATGATAGAAAATTATATGAATCATCAGCTATTTTAGACACAATATCCAAGAATGACCTTTGCTGCAAGCGTGCTCGGACTATCTGATGTAAGAGGGTAAAGCCGTTTAGTTGCCTCTAAAAGATGTGGTTTCATTTCTTTTCCCCTACGATTTAGGATTTTTTCTAATGCAGCTGTCAATTGTTCAGGGGTGCAGTCATTTTGCAATTTTTCATCAACAACAGTTTTTTCTAACAATATATTGATAAGGCATGCATTTTTTATTTTTACTAAGCGCTTAACAATAAAATACGTAAGAAAGGAAACCTTATAGGCAATTACCATTGGTAAATTGGTAAATGCTAATTCTAAAGAAACCGTTCCACTTGCAGCCAATGCCGCATTTGAAGCAAAAAAGGCTGCATATTTATCTGATGAAGTAGTTACAAGCGTGTAAGGTATTATTGTTGTTTTCAAAAACCCAGATAAAACGGGTGCTAAATGAGGGAGGGTTGGAAAAACAAGATGAAGGTTATCTATCTTTTCTGAAAGCCTTTCCGCGGCTTCTATAAAAATAGGAAGGAGTTTATTAATTTCACCCATTCGGCTTCCTGGTAAAACACTTAATAAAGTAGCATTTTCAGGTATTTTATATCGGCCTCTAAAGGTTGGATCTATTTTAAAAATCTGTTCCGTTAAAGGATGTCCTACAAAAGTCGTTGGAAGATTATATTTTTCAAAATAGGGGGGCTCAAAGGGAAAGAGCGTCAATAAATGATCAACCTTAGCGGCTAGTTTTTTAGCTCTTCCTTCTCTCCATGCCCAAACGGTTGGGGCTACGTAATGGACGATTGAAATCTTAGTTTGCTTTCTTATTTTTTTCGCAACTCTTAGACAAAAACCAGGTGAATCAATTGTTACAACAACATCAGGCTTTTTTTGAATAATATCATCCACAGTTTGACGGATGCGCTTTAAGATATGAAACGCATGGGGTAAAATTTCTGTTAGCCCCATGAGGGATAATTCGTGCATAGGGAATAAGCTGCTTAGCCCTTCTGCTGTCATTAAGGGGCCACCAATGCCGATAATTTTTGCATCGGGGGAGAGCTTTTTCAAAGCTTTTATTAATCCAGCACCTAAAAAATCTCCTGAAGCTTCGCCTGCAATCAGATAAATTGTTTTAGCCATTTTTAATTTCAACAATAAACAGTCCCATTTCGTCGGCTAGTTTTACGGTTTGTTCATAATCTATAACTTGAGTCACGTTTGCTTCTGCTGCAATTCCAACAAGGCCAGCTTTTTGAGCGTCTTGGATTGTTTCTGGGCCAATTGTTGGAAGATCAATTTTTTTATTTTGTCCTGTTTTGGCCATTTTAACTAAAACACCACCTGGTCCTTGGCGTTTTAACAATGCGCTGCGTTCTATCAAAGCTTTCGTTCCCTCGATTGCTTCAATTCCAAGCACAAGGCCCTGTTGAACAATAATTGATTGACCAACATCCATACCTGATAACGTCTTTAAGATTTGAGCGCCTCGATCAATATCAAGATAATCATCAGGAGTAGGGGAGACCTTTGTTAAAGTACCAGTTGGTAGCATAAGATTATCTAAAAAATCACTTGGTTTAAGAATTTCAAAACCTTCTTTTTCAAGAAGTTTCAAGATGCCTGATAACAAAGCATCATCACCTTTCATGGCTTTTAGGCTAAGTTTTTGTAACCATTTTGCACCAACCCAATCAACCTGCAGTTCTTTCAAACTTGGTCGTTTGATATTTCCTGCAAAGACAATTTGTTTAATATTGTGTTTTTTTAAATGAGCAAGAATTTTACCAATTGAACCCAGTGAAAATTGCGCATAGGGGACATTCATTTCATTGAGATGAATCTGAGATTCAAACCCAATAACAATCAAGTAAGTATTTTGTTTTTGGCAGCTTTTAATGATCTGGAGAGGAAGATCACCGCTACCTGCAATAAGAGCAAGGGTCATGTTAACGATTTATTAAGAATTTACCTCTAAATTTATATGTAACATGTTCACAAAGAAAAGGCTTTATCAATGTTGGCTAAAAATGTACGAAACTTTTTAATTGGCGTTCTCTATATCATTCCGATGCTTTTGGCGCATTCCGTAGGTGCTTCTGAATACTCCACTTTTGCTCCTCCAGCTATATCGCATGTAACTGTTGCTGAGCTTGTCAGTCAAGGCAATGCTGGTGATGGGTTGGTTAAAGATAGAAATATTACCCAATTAGTAAGCTTGATTGCTGTTAACGACACGAGAGATGCTGCAACTCTAGCGCAAATTAGAAAGGATGCCCTTGCTGCAGTTAAAGAGGTTGCATTAAAGTGGGCTGAAACCTCTGATAGGGCCAGAACCATAGTTTTAGAGGGAATCTTTGAAACAAGGTATGGATTACAGATATTCCAAGCTCAAGCACTCACGCTTTTAGAAAAATACGCATTGGCTGGTAATGGAAAGGCATTTGAAATTATGCGTACAAAAATTGCAATGCCTCCAATTAAAGAAATCGCTAAAAAACCTGACGTTATTGCAGCCGCTGATGCCCATCATATTGATTCGGCAGTGGGTGGTTGGAGTGCCTTTTTGAAAGCGCACCACTTAATTTAATTGCATAAATATAATCAATGATTAAGGTTTTTCTTTGGTCATTGATTGGGCAGTTGAACGAATGCGATTCTTTCTTATAAAAAACTTGTAAGACGGATTGACATAAAAAAAGAAGCTGATATGATTAACGTTACATAAATCATAAGGCAGATATTTCAACAATTTATTAACATAACATAGGAGTTTTTATCTCTTATTAACTTTTTTGATTTTTTTTACGGAGGGTGGAGTTATGAGCAACTTTAATACACAACACAAATACAATGAGCCAATGGAATCCACAACTCGTTTTAATAAAAGTATTGCTGATAGGCGTAAAAGATCAGCAACATTTCTTCATTGCCAAACTAAAGAAGACAAAATCATCAGAAACCTTTGGTTTATTTTTGTTCTGTCTGTTTTTGTTTTTCTCTCTGTTTTGTGGTACTTCAGGGGAGAGTTTTTTAATGGGGAACTTCCCTTAAACCATGAGTTTTTGATGGCGCATTTTTAAAATATGGTAGAATCGATATAGAGTGATTATGCATTTTCGTCATGGCCAGCCCCCGAAGATATAAGGGGGCGTGGCCATCCAGAAAAATAGTCTCTTGATCCCCACGTCGCTGCCACTCCTCGTGATGGACGTGGGCTTGTTATCGTTTTATACTGGCCCTGCTTACTAGACTAAAACCTAGTATTTTTTGAGCAGAAATAGTCTAATCAACTTCTTCAGAGAGTTTTGCTGCTTGATCTTCGGCAATAAGGGCGTCAAGTAGTTCATCTAAGGCTTGGCCTTCCATGATCTGTTCGATCTTGTAAAGTGTTAGATTAATACGATGATCGCTGACTCGGCCTTGAGGAAAATTGTAGGTGCGTATTCTCTCAGACCTATCACCAGAACCAACTTGATTTTTACGAGATGCTGCTCGTTCAGCGTCTTTGCGCATACGTTCTGCTTCATACAAACGAGCACGAAGGATTTTCATCGCTTTGGCTTTGTTTTTATGTTGTGACCGTTCATCTTGCTGCGTAACGACAACGCCTGTTGGAATGTGGGTAATGCGAACAGCACTGTCTGTTGTGTTAACATGCTGACCACCAGCGCCCGATGCTCTGTAAACATCAATCTGCAAATCTTTTTCATCGATGTGAATATCAACATCTTCTACCTCAGGCAAAACGGCAACGGTTGCAGCAGAGGTATGAATACGCCCGCTTGCCTCTGTTTCTGGGACACGCTGTACCCGGTGAACACCTGATTCAAATTTTAACCTTGCGAAAACACCTTTGCCTGTGATGGAGGCGCTGGCCTCACGAATAGCACCAAGACCCGAATCTGCACTGTTTAAAAGCTCAAATTTCCAACCTTGAATCGCTGCATAGCGTTGATACATTCTCAAAAGGTTTGCAGCAAATAACCCAGCTTCTTCGCCGCCCGTACCGGCCCTTACTTCTAAAATTGCGCTTCTTTCATCGTCAGCATCTTTAGGAAGCAAAAGGATTCTTAAGTTTTGCTCCATTTCTGGAAGTTTATTTTTAAGATCATGCCATTCGTTTTCAGCAAGGGCTTTCATTTCCGGGTCCACACTGGTGTCAGACATCAAAGCTTCAGCTTCTTTTAATTCTGCTTTCCATTTGTGTAATTCCCGAATGGCTTCAACAATGCTCGTTAAATCTGAATATTCCTTTGAAAGCTTAGCAAAATCATTAGTATCTGCCATGGTATGGGTTGCCAAGGCATCGCTGAGCTCTTCGTGGCGCTGAATTAGGCGATTTAATTTTTGATCAAAAGACATTTAAAACTCATTAAATTAAAGAAGATAAGTGTGAAATAAGATGGTTAGAGTCAACCGTTGTTTCCTTGGTGGTTTCGGTTTCAACTGATTGTAAATTGCGAACTTTTACTTGTTTTTGGGCTAATTCCTCACTGCCGAAAACAACAGCAAAGCTACAAAGGGCTTTGTCAGCTTGTTTAAAACGTTTACCTAGGTTTCCTTTCAGAAATACCTCAGTCGTGAATCCTTTTAATCTCAATTCTTGTGTTAACTGAACGGCTTCGAGTTCAAGTTCGTCTCCAATAGGAATGACTGCGATTCGTAAAGTACACTTTGCTTGAAACTCTGGAAGCAATAAAGCAAGGCGATCAAGGCCTACAGCCCAGCCAACGCCAGGAATAGAAGGACCTCCCATTTGCTGCATCAACCCATCGTAACGCCCGCCGCCTCCAAGGGCATCTTGGGCGCCAAGGGATGTGGTTTTGAATTCAAAGGCCGTATGGCAATAATAATCAAGGCCGCGAACCAGATGAGGATTCAGCTCATACCCAATTTTTAAAATGTCCAATCCCTTTAAAACAGTTTCAAAAAATGCTTTTGATTCGTCATTTAAATAACTCTCGAATTTAGGGGCACTTAAACTAATTTTTTGATCGTTTTCGTCTTTTGAATCTAAGATCCGCAATGGATTGCGTTGGAGTCTAGACCTACTATCCTCTGACAGATCTTTTTCATATTTTGAGAAGTACTGAATCAAAGCCTCTTTATAAAGTTGGCGACTTTCCATATCTCCAAGCGTATTTAGATTAATGTTGTAATCTACTATGCCAAGGGTCTTTAGAATATGATCGGCAAGGGCTATACACTCAACGTCAGCATAAGGAGAATCTTGCCCCAAACATTCCACACCCAATTGATAAAATTGACGATAACGACCCTTTTGGGGGCGCTCATAACGAAACATAGGTCCAGAATAGATACGTTTTTGTGGCAGTGTCTGGGTCAGTTTTTCACTAATAATGGCCCTAACTACAGATGCTGTTCCCTCTGGGCGAAGCGTCATTGATTCATTATTGCGGTCAGCAAAGGTATACATTTCTTTACCGACAATGTCGGAGGTTTCACCGAGCGTTCTTTTAAAAACAGAAGTGTATTCAACAATCGGTGTTTCAATCGATTCATAATTATAAAGCAACGCAATTTCTTCTGCAGTTCTAATAATATGCTTTTGACGATCTAGCTCTGCGCCTAAAAGATCCCGCATTCCTCTGACTGGTTGTAAAGACATAGTTTCTTTTAACCCTTTTTAAACTGCCATTTGTTCAACTGCATCTTCGCAGCGTAAACAAATACCGTTATGTTTACGAGTGACTTCTTCTGTCTGTTTTACTTCAGGCAAAACGCGCCAGCAACGAGCACATTTTTCTCCGTCCGCCAAATTGACCACAACACCTACATCACTGACATCATCTAAGGTTACAGCGTTTGCAGGCGGCTGAGCAATAACAAGTGTTGCAGCGGAAGTAATTGCCAATTCAGCAAGATCAATGCTTTGCAAAACAGCAGCAATTTCAGAGGGTACGTAGACTGCAATATGCGCTTGTAAACTAGATCCAATAGTCTTAGCGGACCTTTCGATCTCTAAGGCGTTGGTCATAACGCGTCTAACATTACGAATAACTTCCCATTGCTTTGACAGAACGTCATCTTTCCATTCCTTTGAAAAGTCAGGAAAAGTTTGCTCATGGATACTTTCATTTTTAGACAATGAATAGGCTTGCCAGGCTTCTTCGGCTGTAAAGCTTAATACAGGTGCTAACCAATGAACAAGCGATACGAAAACATGATTCATAACGCTTCTAGCCGCCCGGCGCTTGATGGAGCTTTCAGGGTCGCAATAAAGACAATCTTTTCGTATATCAAAATAAAACGCTGATAAATCAACAGAGCAAAATGTATGCAAGGCAGTATAAAACGTAGGAAGATCATATTCTTTTATGCATTTTTTATGCAGGTCATCAAGTGTCGTTAATTGATGTAGAACCCACTTTTCAAGAGCAGGCATTTGGTCATAAGCGACTTCCTCTGAGGCTTTATAATCTGCAAGGGCACCTAATAAATACCGTAATGTATTACGAAGACGCCTATAAATATCTTCTTGATGTTTAAGAATTTCTTTGCCAATGCGTAAATCTTGGGTGTAGTCAGAACCTACAATCCAAAGCCTTAAGATGTCGGCGCCCAGCGTGTTCACAACATCTTCAGGAGAAACAACGTTCCCCAAAGATTTTGACATCTTATACCCTTTTTCATCCAGCACAAAACCATGAGTTACCACTTGTTTGTAAGGTGCTTTGCCGGTTGTACCGCATGATTCAATTAATGACGATTGGAACCATCCTCGATGTTGATCTGATCCTTCAAAATAAAGGTCAGCCGGCCATTTTAATTCAGGCCTTTGTTTAAGGACGAAGTATTGAGTGCATCCGCTTTCAAACCAAACGTCCAAAACGTCCATGACCTTCTCATAGTCGGCTGCATTATATTGACTGCCTAAAAAGTATGCTGCGTCATGGATATGCCATGCCTCAATGCCCTTTTCTTCAATGGCTTTAATGATGCGTTGATTAACATCCTTATCATTGAGAGGAACGCCTGTTTGTTTATGAACAAAAAGTGTAATTGGAACACCAAGGGTTCTTTGCCTTGATATGCACCAATCAGGTCTGTTTTCAACCATACTCGAAATTCGGTTTTTACCTTGTGCTGGGAACCACTCAACTTCATCAATTTGATCCATTACTTTGCTTCTTAAGGCATCAATGTTGATAAACCACTGAGATGTTGCTCTAAAAATAAGAGGTGCTTTTGACCTCCAAGAATGAGGATAGCTGTGTACTAATTTACTGGCATGTAAAAGAGCATTTACTTTCTTCAGTTCCTCTAAAACAGATGGCGCTACTTTATAAACGTGTTTGCCGGCAAAAAGCGAAACGTGAGTGTAATACACTCCGTCATCTTGAACTGTTGCAGGGACTTCAATACCATGCGCTTGACCAACTGCGAAGTCTTCAACGCCATGACCCGGAGCTGTGTGAACAAGACCAGTGCCGCTTTCCGTTGTCACGTGATCACCTGGCAAAAGGGGAACATCAAAGTCATAGCCTTGGCCGCGCCATGGATGAGCACAAATCGTTCCCTCTAGTTGACTGCCTGATAAAGTGTGGATAATGTTATGAGCAGTTATATTAGCTTTTGCGCAAAAATCGTCGACGAGTTCTTTGGCAAGAATTAGCTTTTGTCCCTTAGCTATCAGGTCAGTTGCTTCGCTTATCTGAAGGACAACATATTCAAACTCTGGTCCATAGGCAATGGCCCTGTTACCAGGAAGCGTCCAAGGTGTGGTTGTCCAAATCACCATCGCTGCACCTTTAAGGGCAGGGACAGATGATGTTACCACGTCAAATTTTACATAAATAGATTCACTGGTATGTTCTTTGTATTCAACTTCAGCTTCAGCTAGGGCTGTTTTTTCAACAACCGACCACATAACTGGTTTTAGCCCTCTGTACAAAAGGCCGTTTTCTAAAAAGGCTAACAGCTGACTTGCGATATGGGCTTCGCTCTGGTTATCCATGGTATTATAAGGCTTTTGCCAATCTGCAACGATACCAAGCCGCTGGAATTCAGCTTTTTGAGTTTCCATCCATTTATTGGCAAAAACACGACATTCGGCAATAAATTCAAGGGGAGGGACATCATCCTTTTGAATGTTTTTTGCGCGGTAGGCTTCTTCGATTTTCCATTCAATGGGCAAGCCATGACTATCCCAGCCTGGAACTAAAGGCGCATCATAACCCATCATTTGATAGGTTTTATTAACAATGTCTTTTAAAACCTCTGACAAAGCATGTCCTATATGAATGTGACCATTGGCATAAGGTGGGCCAAAGTGCAGGACAAATTTCTCCCTTCCTTTGGATTTCGCGCGAAGCTTGTCATAAAGCTTAATGTCTTGCCAG
Organism: Alphaproteobacteria bacterium; assembly: GCA_019751935.1. GTDB lineage: Bacteria > Pseudomonadota > Alphaproteobacteria > Paracaedibacterales > CAIULA01 > CAIULA01. Next base: position 224 of record JAIEMR010000206.1, on the reverse strand, counting down.
TACTTTAGAAACTCAGGTTCTCTTTTAGAAAGACCTGCCTTCATAGAAAAGTCAGTTTTGGGCAGAAAAACAGTATTTTTATAATCCATTATTTTCAGTAATCAGAAATTTTAAAGACAATATCGTTTAAAATAGCCCTAAAGCTCTTCCGAGGGAAGAAAAGTTTTTAAAAAGCAGGATTAAGGTATCGACATATTAAAAAGAATGCGTTAAAAAGGAAGCTA